>CAVKAB010000016.1:0-13851 GCA_963653985.1 Bacteroidaceae bacterium | reverse complement strand
TAGATTTTAAAAATTTAGTTAAAGATTATTATAAAGATGCATTAGATTTATTATTAAAAGATTGTTCTATTAATAGTATTTATGATGAATCAACAATTACAAAAGAACATCCATATGGAGAAGGTGTTGCAAAATGTTTTGAACTTTTAAAAGATGTTGCTTTAAAAGATGGTTTTAAAGTTGATATGTGTGATGGACATTGTTTAGAAATCGAATGTGGTGAAGGGGATAAATTAATTTATATCTTCGCTCATCAAGATGTTGTTCCAGTTGCAGGACAAGATTGGGATAATGATCCATTTACTCCAGTTATTAAAGATGAAAGAATTTACGCTAGAGGAACTAGTGATGATAAAGGTCCTGGCATTGCATCATATTTTGCATTAAAAGCTTTAAAAGATGCAGGATTAATTAAAAACTTCAAAGTAAGACTTGTTTTTGGTGGTGATGAAGAAAGAGGAAGTAGTTGTTTAGAATATTATTTCCATACTTTAAAGAAAGAAGATCCTACTTATGGATTTACTCCAGATGGAGATTTCCCATTAATTTATGGTGAAAAAGGTATCACTAATTATTGGTATGAAGGTCATAAAGAATTTGAAGATATCGTTTACATTAAAGCAGGCACTGTTTTAAATACTGTTATTGATAAAGCTGAAGTTAAAGTTAAAAATCCAGCTGTTTTAGATGCATATTTAAGAAATCATACAGGTATTAAAGTTAATAAGATTAATGAGGATACATACATTTTCCTTGGGAAATCCGCTCATGGATCTACACCTGAACTTGGAGAAAATGCTGGTATTGCATTACTTTCTACATTAGGTAGTGCTTATAACATTCAAGAATTCCAATTACTCGCTAATGAATATGTAGAGCCACATGGTAAAAATATGTATGTTTATTTTGAAACTGAAAATTTACATTCTACTACATATAACGTTGGTAAAATTGAATATGAAAATGGATTATTTAGAATGGGTGTTAACTTCAGATATCCAGAAAACGTTGTAGTTGATGAAGTTATTTCAAAAGTACAAGAATGTTCACCATTCCCAATTAAATATGAAAAAGGTAGTGATTGTTTATATTTTGATCCAGAAACTCCATTTATTAAAGCTTTAGCAGATGTTTATGTTAAAGAAACAGGTGATACAAAAAATAAACCAATGACAATTGGAGGAGGAACTTACGCTAAAGAAGCAAAAAATACTATTGCTTTTGGTAGTAATTTCCCTGGAAAAGTTGATCATATTCATGAAGAAAATGAAAAAATTGATTTAGAAGATTTCTATAATTCTATGTCAATTTATGCACACGCAATTTATTGCTTAGGAAATTTAGATTAATGAGAACAAAATTTAAACAATGGGCTGTTGATTATATTGATGAATCAACAAATTCATTAAAGATTGATGATACTGATAAAATTTTAGAATTTATTAATGAAAAACCTACATATTTAGAAATTGGTCCTGGGAAAGGTAAGTTCATTATGGATTTAGCTAAAAAATATCCTGAGTATAATTTTTTAGTTGTTGAACTTAATAGAACAGTTGCTGGTATTTGTCTTAAAAATATTGATACTAGTGAAATTAAAAATGTCAAAATGATTGCTGATGATTTCTATAAAATGGTTGATATTTTACCTAAAGAAATTTTTGAAGGAATATTTTTAAATTTTAGTGATCCATGGCCTAAAAAACGTCATGAAAAAAGAAGATTAACAAGTGATTTATTCTTAATTAATTATGCTAAAATTTTAAAAAATAACCATAAAATTTATATGAAAACTGATAATGATGGACTTTATGAATATTCCAAAGAAAATTTTCTTAAGTATGGTTATGAATTAGAATTTGATTCTAGAGATTATAAAGAAGAACATGAATTTGATGCGATGACTGAATTTGAAACTAAATATTTAGAGCAAGGTATCAAAATTAAAAAGATGATTTTAAATAAAGGTGAAAAGGTAGTTTACGATGTTATTGAATGATTTAGAAGTTAAATATTTTAGAGAAATTACTCAACTTAACGCTGTTAGTGGAAACGAAAGTGAAGTTGCTGATTATTTAATTAAAGAATATAAGAAATTAAATCTTGAATTAGTAAAAGATAATTTAGGCAGTTTATATGCTTTAAAGAAAAGTAAGGTTGAAAATCCATTAAAAGTTGTAATTGATGCTCATATGGATGAAGTTGGTTTTATTGTTAAAGAAATTAAAAATAATGGTATGATTGAACCATATGCAATTGGCGGAATTAACTACAATACTTTATTAGCAACAAGACTTAATTTAAAAAGTAGTAAAGGTAGATATTTTAAAGGAACATTTGATTCAACTCCACCTCATTTAATGAAAGATCCAACTGCAGGAGTTGATCCAAATTCTTTACTTTGTGATTTTGGATTCTTATCAAGAGAAGATGCATTAAATAATGGTGTTAATTATGGAGATATGATTGCACTTGAAGGTAAGTTTGAATTTTTAAATGAAAATAGGATTCTTTCAAAAGCAATTGATGACCGATATGGAATTATTTTAGGACTTGTAATTTTAAATGAATTAAAAGATGTTGAACTTCCTTATGATTTATATGTTGGAGGAAGTGTTCAAGAAGAAGTAGGTTTAAGAGGTATTCAAACAATTAATGAAGTTATTAAACCTGATTTTATTTTTGTTCTTGATTGTTCTACCGCAAAAGATTCATACAATTTAAATGAAAAAGGACATATTGGAGAAGGTGTACTTTTAAGATTTATTGATAGAGGAATGATTGCAAATAAAGCATTAATTGAATTCCAAAAAGAAGCATGTATTGCTACAAATAGTAAATATCAATATTTTGAAACATTAGGTGGTACTAATGCTGGAGCAATTCATTTAAAAAATGTCATGACTTTAACACATTGTATTTGTGCACGTTCAATTCATACTGCTAGTACAATTATGGATATTAATGATTATGTAAGTGCTAAAAACTCATTAAAATATATGCTTTTAAATTTATCTAGAGATAAGTTTAATGAATTTAAGGAGAGTAAATATTAATATGAATTATGGAGTTTATTATAACTATAAAACAATTGGAGATATTTTAATTATTGAATTTTTACCAAATGTTTATCCAAATAAAGTAATTAAAAAAGATGATTGTGTTGCTTTATATAAGGATGAAGAATTAGTAGGAATTAATATTTTTAATATTTCTGAAATTGTTAAAATTAAAGCGAATGGATATATTCCAGTTTTAGAAGAACATGTATTAAAAGTTATTAATTTTAAATTAGAAAATGCTGGACTTCCTACTTTAGAAGATAAAAAAGAATCTGGATTTAAAGTATCTGAAATTGTTGACATTGAAGAACATCCGGAAAGCGATCACTTACATATTTGTAAAGTAAATACAGGAAAAGAAGAACTCCAAATTGTTTGTGGAGCTTTCAATGCAAGAAGTGGATTAAAATGTGTATGTGCTACTCCATTTACTTTTATGCCAGATGGAAAACAAATCGTTCCAGGTAAATTATTAAAAATAGATAGTTATGGAATGCTTTGTAGTGGACGTGAACTTCATTTAGAAGGTTACGAAAATGTACATGGTCTTTTAGAACTTGATGATAGTTATAAAATTGGAGATGATTTCTTTTTAAATTAAAGAATATTCTCTAATTTAGAAATATCATTTAAAGTTAAACTACATAAAGCAATACGAATTGAAGTAGGATTAACTATTGTAAAATATGTATCCTTACTTTCTAAGTATTCTAAATAGCTATATGCATCTTTAACTTTAATAACCATATAAAAACCACCTTGGAATGGATAATATTCAATGTGTTTTTTATCTAATAATTTAATTAAATTTTGGCCGATAAGATTTATTCTTAAGGCCTCTTTTTTTATCTTTTCTTTTACAATTTTACTATTTTCTTTATCTTCGAAGAATAATCCTAAAGTAGATAATGCGACATTATTTGGATTAGAAATAGTTCCACGAACAATAATTGCTAATTTTTTAGCGTATTCTTCAACATCATTTTTAGAAAGAATGATTAATTCTCCAAGTCTTAGTCCATAGAATCCAAAAGATTTAGACGCACTAAAAGCAAGTAAAATATCTACCTTAATATCATTATTTAAAATAAAATCGATAACTAAATTTCTATTAACAGAATAATCTAAATATGCAATATCTAAAAGGAGAGTTATTTTATCACTATATTTATTAACGATTTCAAATAATTTATCATAATCTTCTTTATTAAAATTAAATCCAGTAGGATTGTTACATGGATCATTAATTAAAAGTAAAACTTTTTTAGAAGATTCTTTGATTAATTTTTCCATTTCTTGAAAATCAAATTTTCTATTTTCATTAAAAGCATTAAATTCTTTAAATTCAGTACCTGCTTGATCTGCAATATTTTTATAATTTGGCCAATAAGGAGCAGGACATAAAATTATATGGTCTTTAAATAACATAAAAGAATTAAATAAAGCATCTGTTCCTCCAATTGTAACACTTGAAGTTACTTTATATTTTTCATTTAATTCACTAATTCTATCTTCAAAAATCCAATCTAAAACCCCATTTATGAATTTTTTAGAATTATCGTTATTTGCATAACAAAGATATTTATCAAAATTATTCTTTAAATAATCATTAATTTCATTAAAAGTTACTAAATTATGATTATCATCAAAAAGCATTCCAATACTTCCATTAATGACATCTTTTCCCGCTTTTTTAGCAAGGTTTACTCTTTCATTAACTTGTAAAATAGTAAAATTTTTCATACTTTATTATTTTAGCATAAATTTTATAGAATTGTTTTACTGATTTATTAAATGTGTATAATAAATAAAATATCTATATAAATAAATTTGCATAAATTTTAAAAGATTTCTATAATAAAAATGAAAAAATTTTCATTTATTTTCATAAGGGGATTTATATGGACGATTTAAAAGAACGTGTAACGATTTATGAAGTCGCAAAGGCAAGTGGAGTTTCTCTTGCAACTGTATCAAGAGTTATTAACAATACTGACTCAGTAAAAGAAGAAACCAGAAATAAGGTTTTATCTGTTATTAAAAAGTTAGGATATAAACCAAGTGGACTTGCTCAAGCTTTAGCAACTAACAAAACTACTAATATTGGGGTTATTATTCCAAGTGCTAATTATGTTTATTTATCCAATCTTTTAGCAGGTATTTGTGAAGTTTGTAAAGTAAATGGATTTACTGTTTCTTTATATACAACAAGTCATTCAAGACAAGATGCTTTAAATTGCATTGAAAAAGTTATTACTTCCCATGTTGATGGAGTTATTGTTTTTGATGATGAATTAAATGAAGAAGATTTAATTGGATTTAACGCATATAATGTTCCTGTTATTTCTATTAATACTAAAATTACAGGTAGTAAAATTGGATCAATTTCTCTTGAATATGAACATTTAGTAAGACAAATTATGATGGATCATTTTACTAAAGGTGATAAAAAGATGACTTTTTTACATGTTCATAATGCAGGTAGATTATTATCAAGAATTGAAAATATTTTCATTCAAACTCATTTAGATAATGATAGAGAATATGACATTATTAATTGTGATGATAGTTATTTAAGAACATATAATGACTTTATGGAAAGATTTAAAACTAAACGTAAAGAATATGTTGTTGCATATCGTGATTCTATTGCTGCTGCAGTTTTAAATGCTGCTACTGATAGTGGGCTTAATGTTCCTGGAGATATTGAAGTAGTTTCTATGATTGGTACTAAATATTCTCACATTTTAAGACCTTCTATTTCTAATTTCTATATTGATATGCAAGAAGTTGGTAAAAGAAGTATGTATATGTTAATTGATTTAATCAATAATAGATTAAATGATAAATTATATAAATTTGAATCTAAATACGTTAAAAAAGATTCTACTAATTTTTAATTTCATTTTAATTCAAATATAATTCAATTTAGATTATAATAAATAAGTCTTTTTTAAGGAGTTAAATAATTATGGACGTTTATGAAACATATATAAGAACTATTGTTGATTATCCAATTAAAGGTATTAAATTTAGAGATATTACACCTTTACTTGCAAATGGTGATGCATTCCATCAAGTTATCATGGATTTAAACAAAGAATTACCAAGTTATGATAATTGGGATAAGATTATTGCTGCTGAATCAAGAGGATTTATTTTTGCTGCTCCTTTATGTTCAATGAATAATAAAGGTTTAGTCTTAGCTCGTAAAGCTGGTAAATTACCACTTGTTGGATATAGAAAATCTTATACTTTAGAATATGGTCAAAATACAATCGAAATTCCAAAGGATGCTATTAAACCTGGCGATAGAGTTATTATTTTAGATGACTTAATTGCAACTGGTGGAAGTGCAAAAGCAATGGTTGATTTAGTTGTTGAAGCAGGTGGTATTCCAATTATGGGATTATTCGTTATTGAATTAAGATCACTCCAAGGTTATAAACAACTTGGAATTCCTGTAACATCTATTGTTAATTATGGTTTACATAAAGGTGATAAGTTAAGACTTAATGATAAAAAGTTCCCTATTGGAAAATATGAAGATAAAGTTGATGAAAATGATATCATGGTTGTTTTTGAAGATGGTTCAAAAGAAGTAGTCAATAAAAACGAAATTATCGCTATTGTCCAAAATGGTGAAAATGGTAGACAAACCTATATTAAATATAGAGATTAATTACTAATTTTTATATTAAAATCGGCCTTAAAAATTAAGTTACAAAAATTTTAAAAAAGTTTTAAAAAAAGGTTGCTTGATGCTTTGGTGCATGGTATAATACTAAAGCATTAAGCGAAATGGACCAGTGGTGTAGCGGTTAACATGCCACTCTGTCACAGTGGAGATCGCGAGTTCGATTCTCGTCTGGTCCGCCAAATTTAGCTTAATTGGCCCGATAGCTCAGCAGGTAGAGCAAAGGACTGAAAATCCTTGTGTCCCCAGTTCGACCCTGGGTTGGGCCACCATTATATTTAAAGATTCTCTAACGTAAGTTAGAGTTTTTTTATACCTTTTTTCTTTATTGAATTATCTTTATAATATTAATGTATTAAATAAGAGGAAGTATTTATGAAATATTCTACTAAAAATGATTTTTATCCAAGTTTTCTAAAAGGAATTGCACATCGTGGATTGCATAATGAAAAATTTACTGAAAATGGATTAAATGCATTTAAAAACGCAATTGATAATGACTTTAATTTTGAACTTGATATCCATTTAACTAAAGATAATGAATTAATTGTATGTCATGATAGTGATTTAAAAAGAACATGTGGAAAAGAAGGAATTATTGAAGAATTAACATTAAAAGAAATCAAAGAAAATTATAAATTACTTGATGGAGAAGAAGTTCCTACTTTAAAAGAAGTACTAGAATTAAATAATGAAAAAGAAACAATAGTTATCGAACTTAAACCAAGAAAGAATTATAAAAAATTAGCACGTAAAGCATTAGAAGAAGTTAAAAATATAAAAGATAAAAAGAAGATTACTTTTATTTCTTTTGATCCAAGATGTTTAATATTTTTAAAAAATAAAGGATATCAAATTGGATTACTTTTATCCCATACAAGAAAAGATGTTGTATTGTTCTATAAATGGTTTAATTATCTTGATATTGATGAAGAATTATTAGAAGATAGAAGAATTAAAAAATATCTTAAAAAAGGACATATTGTAAATGTATGGACAATTAGGGATATTAATAAATATAATGAATTAAAAGATAAAGTTTCTACAATTACTTTTGAATTAATTGAACTAGAAAAAGTTAAAGAATTATATAAATAAAAATATAATGAAATATTTGAAAACTTTTTTATTTGACATTATCATATATTGATTATAGAATTAAAAAAAGGAGATAATTCTATGAAACATAAAATAATGTTGTATTCGTTTTGTTTTATATCACTAAGTTGTTCTTCAATAACTAGTAATATTAATGTTTATTCAGTTGTTAATGATCCAAATAACAAATTTTCTTATTTGAAAGAATCTATTTCTGATCGGAATGATTCTAATTGTTATTTGGATTTTTCTTTTGAATTTAATAATTTAAATTATAAATTGTATTCTTTGAGTAAAGGAGATGAATATAAAGGATATTTTATTATTAATAATTTTAACAAAGTTGAAACGATGTATGTTGGTAGTCTTGAACCACAAAATAATGATATTTCATCACTTTCTCCGATTTTTGCAAACGGAGAAAAAACAATTGAAGAAAGTAATAATGAAATTAGTTTAATAGATTCTACAACTAGTTTTCATGAACCTCCAAAACTAATTACTGATCTTTACGAGTCTTATTATGGAAGTTTTAGTAATGAACAAAAAATTACTGGTTGCCCTACTTATTTTAATCCTACCGGCTATATGTGTACAGCAACTACCTTCGCTATGTTAGTATCATTTTATGATAGATATAGTTATTTAAGCAACCTATATTGGGGATTGTTGCCTTTAAACCATGATGATGATACATCAACAGTTGATAATTTTATTAAGAAATTAGCTAATGATTATTTTAAAACTACTCCAACTGGTACATTATATAAAAACATAAAAGATGGAATTAATAATTATTTTGTTGATAGAGGACATGGTGGTTATGAATGCTATCAAATGTATGGCTATGATAATTATTCTCAATTTATAAACAAATATAAGCAACCAGTTGCTGTTTCTATTAGTTTAGCTGGTGATACAGATTATGGTCATTCTATTTTAGGAATTGGATGTGCTAGCAATATAAATGGTGATAAATTCATAGTTTGTCATTATGGTGAAAGAAATTTGAAATTGGGAGATTATTATGTCTCCAATGAATATTTTAAGTGGTTTTATTATATAGGGGAAAAAGCATAGAAATCGGGATTGATTTTCTGTTAGAGGGATTATTATTTATGAATAAAAAAATACAAATTATTTCAATATTAGGAGCTTTACTTTTAACTTCTTGTGGCGAAAATAAAATCAATTATTACCAAGAATATATTAAAGGATATGTTTATTACAAAATTCCTAGTGAAATCAAAGGATATCAATATAAAAAACAAAAAGAATTAGATTTAAATTTATTTAATAAATCTAAAGAATTTTTCTTAGACTTAATAAATGCAAATTTTGAAAATGTTAATTGCTATGGTGAAGGAGCACAAGGAACATACACTTATAATCTAGTATTAGAATATAAAAATAAAACTGATTCATTAAGGATTTCGAAGGATTCTTTAGATCCATCTACAAATGTTTATTTCTTTGATGAATATGGGAATAACGCCTTTAAAACAAATGGCTATATGACTTATGAATATTATAAGAGAATGTTTGATTTAATTGATGAATACGAGAAATTATTGGAAAATGCAAAGTGGGAAGAAATAGAATTCCTTTGTTAATTAAAAGTCTCTAGGTTTTATCCTAGAGACTTAAGTTTTTATTAATCATCTTGATCTAATGCTTCAAGACCTTTTTTAAATGTTGTTTTACTTGATTTAACGTTTTTAATAAATACAAAGATTAAAAGTGAAATAGCACAACAGATTAATGCATACCAAGGTAAAATACCAAAATCAAATGAAGGATTAAGCATTAAAAGTCCAAGAAGAACTGGTGTGATTGTTTGAGCACTCATACTTGCAGCGTAGTAATATCCAGTGAATTTACCAATCTTCTTAGAAGTACAAAGTTCAACAACCATTGGGAATGAATTAACGTGGACTAGTGACATTCCAAGTCCTTTAAAGAACCAAACAATATAAATATAGATTGGAAAAGTTCCGTTTGCAGGGATAAATTGAGAACATAATGCCCATGATAATAATGAAACAACAGTTAAACTTAATCCACTAACAACTGTCCATTTTCTACCAATTTTACTAGCAATCATTCCGCCAATTGCAAATCCAATAACACTTCCAAGACCACCAACAATAATATTAACCATGTTAGATCTTGAACTTGCTCCTAAATGGTAAATTGTGTAGTTACCCATAAAAGTACCAACACCATTATCTGCCATAAACCAGAAGAATTCAGCAGCAAGAATTAAAAGTAACATAATTAAGTTTTCTTTGCTTAATTTTTGATTTTCGTCAGCAATTTGACCTTTAACTTCAGATAATTTTTCACCCATTTCAAGTTCAGGTCTTAATTCTTCTTCAAGTTTATTTTCTTTAACTGTGAAGAATAAAATTAAACAAGAAATAACCATTAAGATAGAACCAATTAAAAATGGTGCTTCAATAATCCAAATATTTCCAGTGATTCCTGCTTTATCACCTTTTGTACCTAAATAGTCATTTAATACGAAGACAAGCCCTACTAAAGTAGCACAAGCTCCACCTAAATAACCCATAATGTTAATAATACCATTAGCTTTACTTCTTAAAGGTTTTGGAGTAATATCAGGCATTAAACTAACAGCTGGATTTCGATACATCATTGCAAAGAAGACAACAATTGCCATAGTAGCAATAGTACCAGCTAAATTACCATAATGGAATGCTACAGGAATAAATGGGAAAGCTATTGCACATGCAAATGTTCCAACTAAAATATAAGGCATTCTCTTTCCTAATTTGGTATGGGTTTTATCACTTAAATGTCCAAATATAGGAAGCATAATGATTGCGGCAAGATTATCTAAAGCCATAACGATACCAACTAAATATTGAACTTCAGTTTCATTTTTAGCATTTAATGCTTTTGTAAAAAGTTCAGTTAAGAAGGTAGGACACCATGAATCATAGACTTGCCATAATAGAAGAATTCCAAAGAAAGCAAAACCAATTATAAATGTTCTTTTATAATTGAGCTTTAATTGAATTTCTTCTTGAGGTTTAGAATTATTCATATTTTCTCCTTTTTTAAATGTTAGTTATATTATAAAAGTTAGATTCAAATTTTATAAAGTGATTTTTTCATATTTACAAAAAATTTACAAACTTTGTGCTAATGAAAAATTAGTTATTGCACGAAATGTATGAAATAGTGCAATAAAAAAATCCTTATTGCTAAGGACTAATTTAAGATCTTTTCAATTTTGTTTTCTTTTTCTTCTTCAGGAAGATCAACTTTTGTAGCTTTGATTTTTTCAATTGTGTTGTTTTTATCTAAAGAAATAATAGTCATGACAACATTTTTGTATTGAATTACATCTCCAACTTTAGCGAATTTATCTCCTAAAAGTTCAATAATAAATCCACCAATTGAAACATATTCTGTATTAATATCATCAAAATCTAAATCAAATAATTCACAGAAATCTTCAAGATTAAGTTTTCCATCAATGAAATAGGTATTTTCATTATTAGTTTCACTAATTGTTGCGTCTGGATCATCGTTTTCATCCCAAATATCACCAACAATTTCTTCTAAAATATCTTCCATAGTAACAATACCTTCAATTCCACCATATTCATCAATGATTAAAGCAAAGTGTTGTTTTTCTTTTTTAAATATTTTTAAGATTTCATTAATTTCAATTGAACGTGGGAATTTTAATGGTTCCATTAAAATAGATCTAATATCAATTTCTTTTTTAGATAATTTTAATTGCATTAATTTTCTTGTATTAACATATCCAATAATATTATCAATAGTGTCTTCATAAACTGGAACTCTTGAATATCTATATGTTTTTGGATTATTAATAATTTCTTCAATATCATCATTAATATCAAAAGCGTATAAATCTACACGTGGAGTCATAATTTCATATGCTTCAGTAGTAGTATATGTAATTGTATCATGTAATAAATCTGCTTTTTCTTCATCAACTTGACCATGTTCTTCAATATCATCAATCATTTCGTGAAGATCATCATCTAAAATTTCTCCATCTTTTACAAATTTAGTAACAGGGAATGTTACTACTTTTGCAAATAATGTAACAATATAAGTAATAGGAATAAAGATGTAATTACATACATTAATAATATTTGCGTATAATTTAGTAAATTTGAAGTTATAAATTTTGCCTAATGATTTAGCGATAATTTCTCCAAATATAATTTTAACTACAAGACAAATCATTGATGCAATAAAACCCCAATTTTCTGCAACTTGTCCACTAGGATCAGCACCAATTAAAGCAATTGCAAGATTAACACCAAGTAAAGTAGAAACAGAATCTAAGCCTGCATTAACGGTATCATTTAAAAGTAAGATTGTTGAAATTGTTTTATCGTATTCTTTTGATAATTTATATGCTCTTTGGAAAGATTTTTTCTTATTTGTGTCTAATTCTCTTTCAAATTTAATAATATCAACACTTCCATATGCCATATCACTAGAAGAGAAGAAGAAAGATAAGAAAATTAAAACTACAATTGCAATGGAATATAAAATAATAATATAACTTTTCATATTTTATTTTACCTCCACATTAGAAATATTTTTCTTTTCGTCAATATTTTCTATTAATTCTTCTAAGATATCTTCCATAGTACAAATACCTAGGATTTTATCGTTATCTTTAACGATGCCTAAATGGACTTTTTTAACATTAAGTTCTTTAAAAGCGTCATCAAGAGGAGTATTTATATCAAGTTCTACAACATCTTCTAAAATAGAATATACACTTAAATGTTCATCTTTAATGTATTCTTCAAAATATGATTTTAATACTAAAATACCTTTAATATTAGTTTTGTCATCTTCATAAATTGGGATTCTAGTATAAGGAATTTCAGTTAATTTTTCATTAATTTCATCAATTGTTAAATTAGTAATATCAAGCATTACTACTTTATCTAATGGAACATAGACGTTTTTGATAGTTTTCTTATCAAATGTGAATGCATTTTCTAATAATTCTTCTTCATTTTTTTCAAATAATTTTTCATTATTTTCAATATCTTCATCTACACTTTCATCATTAATTGCAAGTTTTGCTTGATGGATAATATCTTCTTTAGAAAGTAAGTTTTCATCTTTAATCTTAAACATTTTATGTACTAAATATAAGATACCTTTAAAAAGCATAATTACAGGATAAAGAATTATATTAGTAAAAGTAACTGGATATACTAAAACATATGCCATTTTATTAGGAATAGTTTTACTTAAAATTTTAGGGCAGGTATCACTAACGATATAGACTAAAGCAGCCATAACGACAGTTGAAACAATCGCTTCAACCCCATCTCCCCAATTAAAAGCAATCGACATATTATAAAATAAAATTGCCGACATAAAAGACATTAAAGTTTGTACTATATTGTTACCAACAAGTACTGTAATTAATGTGTTATCAAATTTTTCTATTAATCTCAATATGAGTTTAGCAGTAAAAGAGCCATCTTTTGATAATGTAATAAAATGATATTTATTACAATTTGTATATGTATTCTCACTAGCGCTATAAATTCCACTAATAAGTAACATAACTGCAATTAGAATCCACGCCACATAATCTGGCATTCCAAATACAGTTGATGATGTTGATGTAACATCGCTTAAAATATTAAAACACGGGTCGTCCACTTCTAAAAATCTCCTTTAAATACTAAATATATTAAAGAAAAAGCTTAAAACTATCAAGAAAATTTTATAAATTCTATTATACAATTATGAAATAATGTCTAAATCTTTAATATTTGTAAAATATTTTTTAGCGTAACTACAAATAGGTTCTACTTTATAACTATTATTTCTTATATAGTTTTCACATTCTTTCATTAATACTTTTGCGTATCCTTTTCCTTGATAAGCTTCGTGTACTACAGTAGAAATAATTTTTAATACATTATTTTCTATTTCAAATTTAATAAATCC
>CAVKAB010000015.1:3185-13914 GCA_963653985.1 Bacteroidaceae bacterium | reverse complement strand
GGTGAAATGGAAGTCTGGGCACTTGAAGCTTATGGTGCAGCTTACACATTACAAGAAATGATGACTGTTAAATCAGATGATAGAGTTGGTAGAAGAAAAACTTATGAAGCAATTACTCAACATAGAAATTTACCAACACCATCACTTCCAGAAGCATTTAAAGTTTTAGTTAAAGAATTACAAGGCTTAGCTCTTGATGTTACTTTATTTGATAAGAATAATAACGTTATTAATTTAGACGCTATTTCAAGAGATTCTTTAAAAGAAGAACAAAAAGCTAATAACATTCTTAAGAAAACAGATTCAAGTGATTTAGAAGAAGATGAAGAAGATGATTTCGACAAGTTAACAAGCGATGAACAAATCGAAGCATCTGAATTAGATATAGATTAAGGAGAATTAATATGTTTGATGTAAATGAATTAGGAAGTATTAAACTCGGACTTGCTTCACCTGAAAAGATTATTTCTGTTTCTCATGGTGAAGTTACAAAACCAGAAACTATTAATTATCGTAGTCAAAAACCAGAAATGGATGGTTTATTCTGTGAAAAAATCTTTGGTCCTAGCAAAGATTATGAATGTCACTGTGGAAAATATAAAAAATCACGCTATGCTGGTGTTGTTTGTGAAAAATGTGGTGTTGAAGTTATTTCTAAAGAAGTAAGAAGAGAAAGAATGGGACACATTCATCTTGCTTGCCCAGTTTCACATATTTGGTATTTAAAAGGAACTCCATCAAGAATGTCTTTAATTCTTGATATTCCTGCTAAAGAATTAGAAGAAGTTGTATATTTTAGTGCTCACGTCGTTTTAAAAACAGGTACATGTACAGCTATTAAATATAAAGAAGTTTTAGATGACCATACAGGTAGAGAAAAATTCAAAGATTGTTTAGAACAAATCATTGAAGATTTAACTGCAAATGGTGAAGAAGATAGTTTTGACTTCACAAAAGCAAAAAATCTTTTAGAAAATTTAAACAACAATAGTATTCCTTTTGATTACTATACATGTGCTAAATTTATTACTAAAAAGACAGGTGCTCAATTTGGTGAAGGCGCTGAAGCTGTCCAAATCTTATTAAGAGAAGTTGATCTTGAAAAAGAATTTAATACTTTAAAAGAAGATATTAAAAAGAAAAAAGGTCAAGAACTTGTTAAATGTACAAAAAGATTAGAAGCTTTCAATGCATTTATCAAAAGTGGTAATAAACCTGAATGGATGGTACTTGATTATTTACCAGTTATTCCACCAGATTTAAGACCTATGTTACAACTCGATGGTGGTAGATTTGCTGCAAGTGATGCAAACGATTTATACCGTAGAATTATTACAAAAAATAACCGTTTAAAAACTTTCATTGAAAGAAATGCTCCAGAAGTTATGATTATTAATGAAAAGCGTATGATTCAAGAAGCAGTTGACGCTTTAATTGATAATGGTAGAAGAAATGGTAAACCAGTTACTGGTCCTAATGGAAGACCATTAAAATCTTTATCTGCTGCATTAAAGGGTAAACAAGGAAGATTTAGACAAAACTTACTTGGTAAACGTGTTGACTATTCTGGACGTTCAGTTATTGCTATTGGACCAAAATTAAAGATTTATCAATGTGGTTTACCACGTGAAATGGCTATTAACTTATTAAGACCTTTCATCTCAGCAATTTTAATCGATGAAGGAATTTGTAATGTTAACCGTCAAGCTGATAAAAAAATCGATAACAAAGATAAAGAAGTTTATGATATCGTAGAAAAGATTATTTCTCATCACCCAGTTTTATTAAACCGTGCTCCTACATTACATAGACTTGGTATTCAAGCATTCCAACCTGTATTAGTTGAAGGAAGAGCTATCCGTTTACACCCATTAGTTTGTAGTGGATTCAACGCTGACTTCGATGGTGACCAAATGGCTGTTCACGTTCCACTTGGAAAAGCAGCTCAAGAAGAAGCAATTAATTTAATGCTTGCAAGTAATAACATTCTTGCTCCAAAAGATGGAAAACCTATCGTTACTCCATCTCAAGATATCTTAATTGGCAACTATTATTTAACAATGGAAGCTGATGTTAATGAATTTGAAAAGAAAGCAGATCAATATGAAAAAGTTAAAGACTTTGATGAAGCAGAAAAATATAGAAGTTTTGCTAACATGGAAGGTAAAGTCTTTAGAGATATCGATGAAACTTTAAAATGTTATGAATTAGGTAAAATACACTTACATAACCGTATTGCATTACCTGCAAAAGCATTAAGAAAGAATTGTTTTACACCAGAACAAGAAAATTGTTATTTAATTACTACTGTTGGTAAAGTTATTTTCAACCTTATTTTCCCTAAAGATTTCCCATATATTAATTCAAAAGATGATGCAAACTTAATTGCAACTCCTGCAAGCGATTTTGTACCAAAAGGAACTAATATTAAAGAAGTTATCAAAAATAGAGAATGTAAAGAAGCAGTTGAAAAGAAATATATTACTAAGATTATTGATAGTGTTTATCACCGTTATGGTACTATGAAAACTAGTGCAATCCTTGATAAGATTAAGGATTATGGTTATAAATATTCAACAATTTCTGGTTTAACTGTTGCTTATAGTGATATTAGTGAAGTTCCATTAAAGAATGATTTAGTTAAACATGGTGATGAAAAGATTAATAAAATTGAAAATTTATACGATAGAGGTTTATTAACAGATCAAGAAAGACACGAAAAAGTTATTTCTGTTTGGAATGAAGTTAATAGCAAAGTCGGTGACGAAGTTGAAAAATCATTAAAGAATGATACTAGAAACCCACTTTATATCATGTGGCATTCAGGTGCTCGTGGTAGTAAATCTAACTATACTCAATTAATGGGTATGAGAGGTCTTATGGGTAGTGCTTCTGGTGATACTATTGAAATTCCTGTTAAATCATGTTTCAGAGATGGTTTAAACGTTGCTGAGTTCTTCACAGGTACTCACGGTGCTCGTAAGGGTGGTGCCGATACTGCTTTAAAAACTGCTGACTCAGGTTATTTAACAAGAAGATTAGTTGATGTTTCTCAAGACGTTATTGTTAGAGAAGAAGATTGTCATTCAGATCATGGTAGTATTGTTAGTGATATTATTGATACATCTCAAGATACAGTTATTGTTAAATTATATGATCGTTTAGTTGGTAGATTCTCATGCCACAATATCTTTGATCCAAAAACTGGTGAATTACTTTGTGAAGGTAATACTTTAATTGATGAAGCAAAAGCTCAAGCAATTGTTGATGCTGGTATTAAAGAAGTTGAAATTAGATCATTATTTGGTTGTAAAACTAAAGATGGTGTTTGCCAACACTGTTATGGTCGTAACCTTGCAACTGGTAAAGTTGTTGAAAAAGGCGAAGCTGTTGGTATTATGGCTGCACAATCTATTGGTGAACCAGGTACCCAATTAACAATGCGTACTTTCCATACTGGTGGTGTTGCTACTGGTGAAGATATTACTCAAGGTTTACCTAGAGTCCAAGAACTTTTTGAAGCTAGAAATCCTAAAGGTGAAGCAACAATTTCAGAAATTTCTGGTGTTGTTGAAAAAATCACTGATGATGCTGGTCATTACACAGTTAAAATTACTAATGATAAAGAATCAAAAGAATACGACACAATTTATGGTGCTAGATTAAGAGTTAAAGAAGGTCAAACTATCGAAAATGGTGGTAAGATTACTGAAGGTGCTATTGCTCCTAAGAAATTACTTGAATGTAGTGATCCAATTCATGTTGAAAATTACATTATTAAGGAAGTTCAAAAGGTTTATAGATCACAAGGTATCGGAATTTCTGATAAGCATATTGAAGTTATCGTTAAACAAATGCTTAGAAAAGTTTTAATTATTGATTCTGGAGACACTGACTTAATTAGTGGTACTAAGGTTTCAATTGTTGAATTTACAGAAAAGAATAAAGCAGCATTATTAGAAGGTAAAAATCCTGCTGTTTGTAAACCACTTGTTTTAGGTATTACAAAAGCTGCATTAGAAACAGATTCATTCTTATCTGGTGCATCATTCCAAGAAACAACAAAGGTTTTAACAGATGCTGCTATTAAAGGTAAAGTTGATCCATTACATGGTTTAAAAGAAAATGTTATTACTGGTAAATTAATTCCAGCTGGAAGAGGTTTATTAGATAATGATGTTGAAGCTGATAAATTATCTAATTTCAATGTTATTGATGCAATGAGAGAAGTTAAATCAAATTATATTGGTGTTCACGATAAGAATTCTGAAACAGAAAGTGAAATCGAATTAGAACATAAATATGATGATTTTGAATCATTAGTTACTGAAAACCTTTATAGAAGAAAAGAAAAAGTTTCTCCAATTTCACAAGATGAAGTTGAACATGACGAAATCGATTCTGATAACGAATAATTAATTTTAAAAGGAGTTCCTTAATTGGAGCTCCTTTCTTTATATATAATAAAATTTAGAAAAATTAACTTCTTTATATTTAATGTGCAAACATAAAGAAAAATATGATTCCTCTAAAATAATATCGGTATTTAATTTTATATTTCTATAAGTGATGTTTTTACTAATAATATTATTTAAAATTAGAAGTTTATATCGTTTCTTTAAATTATCGTTAAATAACTCAATATTACTTGATAAATTATTAAAATCTATTATTTTCTTATAATGCATTAACTTTTTAATTATTAAACTGTTCATTTGATCAATGATTTCGAATATATTATCACTTTGTATTTTAATTCTTTTCTTTATTAAATCTTGAAAGTAGTAGTCAAAAGCAAGATTAAAGAAATTATCATAATAATCAAAACGATTATAAAATACATTTCTATTAACATCCATTAGTTTTAAAATTTCAGTCAAAGGTAAATCTAAATTTTTAGTTAAAAATAACTTTAAATACACTTTAAAGAATTCTTCATTTTGTTTCATATAAAAATAATAACAAAAAGTTAAAAAAAGTTTGACTATTATTTGCTATCTTTTATATAATATTTAACGGCTGAAAAGTTTTTATTTTTTTAGCGTTACGCTGAAACACCGGGACCGGTGTGAATATGGAGGGAAAAGATGCCAACTATTAATCAATTAGTTAGACAAGGTAGAAGCAAAACTACTTTTAAATCAAAAGCACCTGCATTATTAAAGAGATTCAATTCATTAACAAAGAAAGAAACAGATCAAAATAGTGCACAAAAGAGAGGAGTCTGTACCCGTGTTGGTACAATGACACCTAAGAAGCCAAACTCAGCTTTAAGAAAATACGCAAGAGTTAAGCTTTCAAATGGTTATGAAGTTACTGCTTACATTGGTGGTGAAGGACATAACTTACAAGAACACTCTACAGTTATGATTAGAGGCGGAAGAGTTAAAGATCTTCCAGGTGTTAGATATCATATTATCAGAGGATGTTTAGACTGCGCTGGTATTGAATCACGTAGACAAGGAAGATCCTTATATGGTACTAAGAAACCAAAAGGTAAGAGCGAATAGGGAGGAAAGATATGTCTAGAAAAGGTTCTACAGCAAAAAGAGATGTTTTACCAGATCCAATTTACAAATCAAAATTAGTCACTAGATTAATCAACAGATTAATGCTTGATGGTAAAAAAGGTACTGCTCAAACAATTCTTTACGAAGCATTTAATAAAATTGAAGAAAAAACAAAGAAACCAGCTATGGATGTTTTCGCTACTGCAATGAACAACATCATGCCAGAAGTCGAATTAAAAGCAAAAAGAGTTGGTGGTGCAAACTACCAAGTTCCAACTGAAGTTTCTCCAGAAAGAAAAGTTACTTTAGGATTAAGATGGTTAGTTTCTTATTCAAGATTAAGAAAAGAAAAATCAATGCAAGATAAACTTTGCAACGAAATTATTGACGCTGCAAATGGTACAGGTGCATCAGTTAAAAAGAGAGAAGATGTTCATAAAATGGCAGAAGCTAATAAAGCTTACGCTCATTATAAGTGGTAATTTATATGGCAAGAGAATACGATTTAGCACATACTAGAAATTTCGGTATCATGGCTCACATTGATGCTGGTAAAACAACAACAACAGAACGTATCTTATACTATACACATAAGATTCATAAAATTGGTGAAGTCCATGAAGGTGCTGCAACTATGGACTGGATGGTTCAAGAACAAGAAAGAGGTATCACTATTACTAGTGCTGCTACAACTTGTTTCTGGAAAGAAAATCGTTTCAACATCATCGATACTCCTGGGCACGTTGACTTCACAGTTGAAGTCGAACGTTCATTAAGAGTTTTAGATGGTGCTATCACAGTTCTTGATGGAAAAAATGGTGTTGAACCACAAACTGAAACAGTTTGGAGACAAGGTTCAAAATACAATGTTCCACGTATTGTTTTCGTTAATAAATTAGATGCTATTGGTGCTGATTTTGATATGAGTGTTGACTCATTAAAAGAAAAATTAGGTGCTTTAGCAAAACCAGTTCAATATCCAATTGGTATTTCTTCTACTTTAACAGGTGTCATTGATATCGTTAAAATGGAAGCTTGGGATTGTACAGATAAAGATAACCCAAAATTAATTGATATTCCTGAACAATATTTAGAAAAGTGCAAAACTTTAAGACAAGACTTAATTGAAACTATCGCTCAATTTGATGATGATTTCATGATGAAAGTCTTAGATGGTGAAGAACCAACAGTCGAAGAAATCAAGAAAGTTATTAGAAAAGCTGTTATTGCAGGCGAATTCCACCCAGTTTTCTGTGGTAGTGCTTACAAGAACAAAGGTGTTCAATTATTACTTGATGGTGTTATTGACTACTTACCATCTCCACTTGATATTAAACCAGCTAGAGGTACAAACCCAGATGGTAGCGAATATTTATGTAAACCAGATGATAAAGAAAAATTCATTGGCTTAGCATTCAAGATTGCAACTGATCCATTCGTTGGAAGACTTGCTTATGTTCGTGTTTATAGTGGTGTTTTAAAATCAGGAAGCTATGTTTTAAATAGCAATAAAAATGTAAAAGAAAGAATCGGTAGATTAGTTTTAATGCATTCTAACCACCGTGAAGAAGTTGAAGCATTACATGCAGGTGAAATCGGTGCTATTATTGGTTTAAAATCAACAACAACTGGTGAAACTTTATGTGATGAAGACTTAGATGTCGTATTAGAAAAAATGGAATTCCCAGAACCAGTTATTGAAGAAGCTGTTGAACCAAAAACAAAAGCTGATCAAGAAAAAATGGGTATTGCATTAGCTAAATTAGCTGAAGAAGATCCAACTTTCAAAGTTCATACTGATGAAGAAAGTGGACAAACTATTATCGCTGGTGTTGGTGAATTACACCTTGATATTATCGTTGACCGTTTAAGAAGAGAATTTAACGTTCAAGTTAATGTTGGTAAACCACAAGTCGGTTACCGTGAAACAATTAAAGCAGTTGGCGATTGTGAAGGTAAATACATTAAACAATCAGGCGGTCGTGGTCAATATGGTCACGTTGTCATTAAATTCGAACCAAACCCAGGTAAAGGATTTGAATTCGTTAATGGTATCGTTGGTGGTGTCATTCCAAAGGAATATATCAAACCAACTCAAGAAGGTCTTGAAGATGCTTTAAACAGAGGTTTAGTTGCTGGATATCCAGTTATTGATATTAAAGCTACATTACATGATGGTTCTTACCATGATGTTGACTCTAGTGAAGCTGCATATAAGATCGCTGCATCTATGGCTTTAAAAGAAGCTGCAAAGAAATGTAAACCTGTTATCTTAGAACCTATTATGAAGGTTGAAGTTACAGTTCCAGAAAATTACTATGGTGATGTTATTGGTGATATCTCAAGAAGAAGAGGTAATATGACTGGTGAATCACAAAGAGGTAATGCAAAAATTGTTGATGCAGAAGTCCCATTAGCAGAAATGTTCGGTTACGTTACAGATTTACGTTCATTTACACAAGGTAGAGGTTCTTACACAATGGAATTCGATCACTTTGGTGAATGTCCAAAATTCATTCAAGATGAAATCATCAAGAATGCTAACGGCAACAAATAGTTTTTAATAAAAAATATAAAAGCGATAATATAATTTAATTGATATTATCGCTAAAATGCTATAAAATTTAATCATTGCAAGACGCAAGTTAATATCAGGAGGAAAAATATTACTTATGGCAAAAGAAAAATTTGATAGAAGTAAGGTTCATATGAATATTGGTACCATCGGACACGTCGACCATGGTAAAACAACCTTAACAGCAGCTATCACACACGTTTTAGGTAAAAAAGGCTTATCAGAAGTTAAAGATTACGATCAAATCGATGCTGCACCAGAAGAAAAAGCAAGAGGTATTACTATTAATACTGCTCACATCGAATACTCAACAGCAAAGAGACACTATGCTCACGTTGACTGTCCAGGGCACGCAGACTATGTCAAGAACATGATTACAGGTGCTGCTCAAATGGATGGTGCTATCTTAGTCGTCGCAGCTACAGATGGTGTTATGCCACAAACACGTGAACACATCTTACTTGCTAGACAAGTTGGTGTTCCTTACATCGTTGTTTTCTTAAATAAATGTGATTTAGTTGATGACCCAGAATTAATCGACTTAGTCGAAATGGACGTCAGAGACTTATTAAGCAAATATGGCTATCCAGGAGATGAAACTCCAATTATTAGAGGTAGTGCTAGAAAAGCTTTAGATGGTGATCCAGAAGCAGAAGCAAAAATTATGGAATTAATGGATGCTGTTGATGCTTACTTACCAGATCCAGTCAGAGATACAGATAAACCATTCTTAATGCCTATCGAAGACGTTTTAACTATCACAGGTAGAGGAACTGTCGTTACAGGTAGAGTTGAAAGAGGTACTGTTAAATTAAATGATAACGTTGAAATCGTTGGTATTAAACCTACAAAATCATCAGTTGTTACTGGTATCGAAATGTTCAGAAAAACATTAGATTTCGCAGAAGCAGGTGATAACGCAGGTATCTTATTAAGAGGTGTCAACAGAGACGAAGTCGTTAGAGGACAAGTTTTAGCTAAACCAGGCAGTGTTACTCCACATACAAAGTTCACATGCCAAGCTTATATCTTAACAAAAGAAGAAGGTGGTAGACATACAGGTTTCTTATCAAACTACAGACCACAATTCTACTTCCATACAACAGATATTACTGGTACAATCACTCTTCCAGAAGGAACAGAAATGGTTATGCCAGGTGATAACGTTAGCTTCACAGTTGAATTAATTCACCCAGTCGCAGTTGAAAAAGGTACTAAATTCTCAATCAGAGAAGGTGGTAGAACTGTCGGTGCTGGTACAGTTAGCGAAATCATTAAATAGTTTAAACTAAATTAAAAGAGGATTTATAAATCCTCTTTTTTTGTCCTTTTTTAATAAAAATTAAATGTTTTTGATGATTTGGATAAAGATTTTTGCAGCGATTAATGAACTTGTCTTTGCCATTTTTGAAAATTCTTGTCCACCACCTTGATAAGAATCGCTAATTCCTTTTAAAAGTAGCGCTGGAATTTTATTTTGATAACAAGTAAGTAATATTCCAGCAGATTCCATTTCGCAAATATCTGCACCAAATTTTTCATTCAAATATCTTCTATCATTTTCGGTATCAATAAATTTATCTCCACTTGCACATCTATAAAGTGGCAAATTTATAATTTCTAAAGCTTTATTTATTAAATTTTGATCTGGTTTTAAATATAATTCATTAATTTCTGTATGAAATCCAATCCCTTTTTTATCAATTGGATCAGTGTCAAAATCATAATTAATAACTTCTTTTACAAGTGAACAAGTAGATGTCTCTAAATTTGGTTTAAGTGCACCACAAATTCCATAATTGAATATAAATTCTACATTATATTTTGTAATTAAGTATTGGGTTGCAATGCCAGCAAAGACTTCTCCACATCCAGAGTGTATTACGTATAATTTGTTTTTATTGATAATTGTTTCATAAATTTCATAAACATTATCATCAACTTTTTTAAATTCACATCCACTTTCAAGCAATGCATTAATTTCAGTTTCAATCGCTACAACAAGTCCAAATATCTTCATAAATCCTCTCTATTATTTCTAAACTTTCATTATTTATTATATAATAAATGTATGAATATTTTAATTGTTGGTGCAGGAGTTAGTGGCATTTTTTTATCTATTTTTTTAAAGAGTAAAAATTCAAATTTAAATGTTTTACTTTTTGATAAAAATAATATTATTGGAAAGAAATTACTTGCTACAGGAAATGGTAGATGCAATATTGGAAATAAAATTGTTAATGATTTTTCTTATAATAATCCTAAAATCTCTTCATTAATGAAAGAATTTTCTTTAAAAGAAGAAGAATTACTAAACGAATATGGTATTTTTTTGAGAAACATTAATGATTTAATGTATCCAAATTCATTATCAAGCAAAACTTTAAATAATTATTTATTAAATCTTTTATATAAATATGAAGTTGAATTACACTTAAATGAAGAAGTTTATGATTATAATGAAACTAAATTAATAACTTCTAAAAATAAGTATAATTTTCAAAAAATAGTTTTTTGTACTGGCGCAAAATCTATGAAAAGTAGTGGTAGTGATGGTAAAATTTTTGATTTATTAAAAAAACATAATTATAAAATAAATACTTTAAAACCAGGACTTGCACCAATTATTTTACAAGAAAATGTC
>CAVKAB010000015.1:0-3116 GCA_963653985.1 Bacteroidaceae bacterium | reverse complement strand
AAGGAATTAGAAAATATAAGATTAAAAGGAAATATTCAATTATTTTTTAATAATAAAAAAATATATGAAGAAAATGGAGAAGTAATTTTTAAAAAAGATGGTATTAGTGGAATTTCAATATTTAATATAAATTCTATTATTAATCGCAATAATTTAAGTAATTCAAAAATTGTTATAGATTTATTTCCTAATAAAAATGAAAATGAGTTATTTAATCTAATTAATTCAAAATATGAATTATATGGTGAAATTTTTCTTGAATCTTTGTTTGGAAAACAACTAAATAATTACATAAAAAAAGAATCTAAGAAAAATTTAAAAATGTATGCTCATTTTTTAAAAAATCTCGAATTTACATATAAAGCTTCATATGGTTTTGATTTTTCACAAGTAACATTAGGTGGAATTTCTTTAAGTGAAATTACTGATAATTTTTCATCAAAAAAGGAAGACAATGTTTATTTTATTGGTGAAGTTTTAGATATAGATGGATTATGTGGTGGATATAATATTATGTTTGCTATTTATAGTGCTTTTATTGCCTCAAATTCTATAATTCAATTTCTTTAAATTCATATTTCAACTCGTTATTTTCTAAATTTAAAATTAGATATGTTCCTTTATTTCCATCTCGAGGTTTAGCAAGACTTCCAGGGTTAAAAATATAAGTATTATCTAATTTATATGCATATCTTTGATGAGTATGTCCAAATAAAAAAATATCTGAATGCGTGTTTTTAACATAATTTTCTTTATCTAATGAACGAGTAAAATTAACTCCATGTTCCATATAAATTTTAAATCCATTTTGTGTAATCATTCTTGATAATGGAAGATCGCTAAAATAATCACAATTTCCTCTTACACATAAAAATGGAGACATTAAATATTCTGGTAATTCAAAATCCCCAAGATGTAGATAGATATCTATGTCTTTTTCTTTATTTATAACTTCATCAATTATTGATTTATTTCCATGTGTATCGCTAATAACTAAAATTTTCATTAATTTAGTATAACATAAAAAGTTTAGAAAATATTTATTATAAGTATATAAACTTAAGTTTAAATGTGATAATATTGTAATCGCATGAAGAAGATTGACTTAGAAAATCAAAAAAGGACTCCTTATCTTGAAGCGTATAAAAATTATTTAGATGCTAAAACTACAGTTTTTGATGTTCCAGGACATCATCAAGGCAAGATCCATACTGATTTTGATAAATTATTTGGAAAAGAAATTTATAAAAAAGATATTAATGCACCACGAGGAATGGATAATTTAGCACATCCTCATTTTGTAATTAAAGATGCTCAAGATTTATTTGCAAAAGCTTGTAACGCTGATTATTGTAAATTTTTAGTAAATGGTTCAACAAGTGGCAATTTAATTATGATTATGTCTTGCTTAAAAGCTAAAGAAAAAATTATTTTGCCAAGAAATATTCATAAATCTGTCATTAGTGCTATTGTTTTAAGTGGAGCAATTCCTGTATTTGTAATGCCTGAAATTGATAAACAAATTGAAATTGTTAATCAAGTTTCTTATTTAGACTGGAAAAAAGCAATTGATAAAAATAAAGATGCAAAAGCTATTTTTATAATTAATCCTACATATTTTGGAGCAACATGTGATTTAAAGAAGATTGTTACATATGCTCATAAAAAAGGAATGAAAGTTTTAGTTGATGAAGCTCATGGAAGTCATTTTTATTTTTCAAAACATAGTCCAATTACTGCAATGGATGCAGGAGCAGATATGGCAACTTTATCAATTCATAAAACTGGAGGGAGTTTAACTCAATCTAGTGTTTTACTTGTTAAAGGCGATAGAGTTAGTAAATATGATGTTAATAAAACTTGTAATTTAATTACTACAACTTCTCCATCATCTTTGTTAATTGCATCATTAGATAGTGCTAGAAAATTTATGGTTTTTCATGGTAATAAACATGTTTATGAAGCTATTAAACTTGCTCATGAAACTTTAAATGAAATTAATAAGATTAAAGGCTTTGTTGCACATGGGAAAGATTATTTTAAAGAAAAAGGATCATATTCCTATGATGAAACTAAATTAGTAGTAGAACTTGATAAATTAGAAATCACAGGATTTGATTTATATAAAATTTTAAAAGATGATTACCATATCCAAATTGAATTAGCAGAAACATATGTATTTTTACTTTTATTTACGGTTGGAAGTAGAAAAGAAGATGTTAATAAATTGATTGAGGCTTTAAAAGATATTAGTGGAAGGTTCTATAATCCAAATATTACTTATGAAGATCATCGTTACAATAATGGATTCCCTGTTTTAAAAATAAGACCTCGTGCTGCTTATCATGCACCACTTGAAGTTGTTAAATTAAACGATGCTTTAGGTAGAATTTCAAAAGAAACCATTATGATTTATCCTCCGGGTATCCCAATTATTATTCCAGGAGAAGTATTTTCTAAAGAAATCATAGATGAATTAAATTATTACATTAAAACAAATGCAAATATTGTATCAGATTGGGATGGAAGTGATGAAGTTTCAGTTATTGACGAAAAGAATGCTGTTTCATTAGATATTTTAGAAGACTCGATTTATTAAATTGAGTCTTTTTTATGATTACAAGCAATAAAAAAACACGATATTCATCGTGTTAATTTTAAGTCTGGGGCGAAATACCGGGATCGAACCGGTGAATGCTTGGTTCACAGCCAAGTGAGTTAACCGCTTCTCCAATTTCGCCATAGCCAAATTATATTATCAAAAAACTATAAAAATTTCAATAGAAAATATAATTTGAACAAATTATTTTGATTAAAGTTCTTTTACCCAGAGACCATGAAGGTTACAATATTCGTAAACTTTTAATGGTTTTTCATTTTCAATATAGAAATCAGCAACTGGTTTACTACCTGCAGCTAAATCAACTCTATGAACTGCTTTATCTGTTACTAAATAAATAAATTGAATATGATGTTCTTCAATCATTGGATGTTCAACACTTCCAACTTGTACATGAATATGATTTCCATCAATTAAAACAACTGGGACATGTTTTTCTAAAGATGCTTCTTGAGAATTTGCAGTTAATTCAACCATTGGAGAACCACAACATACA
>CAVKAB010000014.1:0-14359 GCA_963653985.1 Bacteroidaceae bacterium | reverse complement strand
CTAGTCAATATCATTAATTTATGGCGGAGTAAGAGAGGATCGAACTCTCGCACCGGTTACCCGATCTACTTCCTTAGCAGGGAAGCCCCTTCACCACTTGGGTATTACTCCACTACCAACGCTTAATGCTTATAAATATTACCACAAAAGAAAAATAAAATCTATTATTATTTTACAAATAATGAAATAAATAATTGTCTTTTTAAAACTTTAAAGAAAAAGATGGGATTTTTCCCACCTTTTATTAATATGCTCTTCCAAAATAAATAACATATTTTGCTTTCTTTCCACAAATTGGACAATGATCATCAATTGCAATTTGATCAAAAGGCATACAACGTGATGTTGCTTGATATCTTTCTTTGATCTTGTTTTCACAATCTTCATCACCACACCACATCATCTTAACGAATCCACCTTTATCTAAAGCTTCTTTTAATTCTTCTTCAGTATGGACTTCTCTAATATTTGCAAGTAAGTTCTTAAGTGCTGCATTATACATTTCTTCATGAACTTTCTTTAAAAGTCTATTAACTTCACTTAAAGTATCTTCAATTTTGATAACTTCTTTTGTACCATCATTTCTCTTACAAATTGTTAAAGCGTCATTTTGAATATCTCTTGGACCAAGTTCAATTCTTAAAGGAATTCCTTTCATTTCATATTCAGAGAATTTCCAACCTGGAGTTTTATCACTCTTATCGAGTTTAACCCTAATTCCAGCATTCTTTAAAGTTTCATAAATTTCTTCACACTTTTTAATAACGCCTTCTTTTTGCATTTGAATTGGAATAATAACAACTTGAATAGGTGCAACCATTGGAGGTAAAACTAATCCATTATCATCACCATGAACCATAATAATAGATCCAATTAAACGAGTTGAAGCGCCCCAGCTTGTTTGATAAGGATTCTTTAATTTTCCATCTTTATCAAGGAATTGAACTCCAAATGCCTTAGCAAATTCATTTCCAAAATAATGTGATGTCCCACTTTGTAAACATTTTCCATCATGCATTAATGCTTCAATTGTATAAGTTTCTTTTGCACCTGAGAATTTTTCTTTTTCAGTTTTTCTTCCTTTAACAAAAGGAATAGCGAGTAAATCTTTACCTGTTTTATCGTAAATTTCAAGCATTTTTAAAGTTTCTGCTCTTGCTTCATCTTCTGTAGCATGCATTGTGTGACCTTCTTGCCATAAGAATTCACTGCCTCTTAAAAATGGTCTAGTAGTTTTTTCCCATCTAACAACTGAACACCATTGATTGTACATCTTTGGTAAATCTCTATAAGATGAAATAATGTGTGCAAAATGATCTGTAAAGACACATTCACTAGTTGGTCTAATGATTAATGGATCTTGTAAGTCATTTGTGCCACCTTTTGTAGCAACTAAACATTCAGGAGCAAAACCTTGAACATGATCTTTTTCTTTTTGGAATAATGAAGTTGGGATAACTAAAGGCATATAAACATTTTCTGTTCCTACCTTTTTAAATTCTTCATCCATAAATTTTTGGATTTGTTCCCAAATAGCGTAGCCATAAGGTCTATAAATAATAAAGCCTTTAGCTTCACTATAATCCATTAATTCTGCTTTCTTACATACATCAGTGTACCATTGAGCAAAATCTTCATCTCTTGATGTAATTGATTTATTTTTAATATCTGCCATAACGTCTCCTAACTCTTTGTAATATTTTGTAATTTTCTAACGACTTTTTTGTCTAACGGTAATATTGTAGCACTTGCTTTAGATAAAATAGTAGATGAAAAATGATAAATACCTGCTTTAAAGAATAATTCTACTTCAGTAAATCCATTTGATTCATAGATTATTAAAGGTTTTTTAAATCCTACAAGTCTATCAAGCAATGAATGTACTTTCATAAAATCTCTACTATCTGCTTTAACTCCAAGCTTTAAATTACTTTCAATAAAAAAAGCATCTACTTCTTTACAAATCTTTGAATCTATTAAAATATCGCTTGATTTAATTAATGCAGCAATTTCATATCCTTTAGTGTGGATATTCTTGAATAAATCTAACTTTTTAGAATCATTCTTTTCGTCTAAAAGTTCATTCATATCTACTAAAAACATAATATGTGCTTGGTCAGCTTTTTCCATTTTATTGATTGATTGAATAACATCACTAATATATTCTTTTTTAATTGAGAATATGAATTTAGAGAAATAACTTTCTCTTTGAGCAAGATAAATTTCTAATGCATTTTGAATTGCAACTGCATAAACTTGTTTTACCTTACCATAAATTTCACTTGCTTCTACTAATTTATCAAAATCACTAAATTTCTTACTATCAATATTAAATCTTGCAATATATCCAAAATTAGACGGTAATTGATTATATTGAGGATTTAATTTAATAACACTAGTGAAAGTTGAATCAATACTTCTATTTCTATAAATGTTATTTAATTCATTCTTATAAACATTAGTGTCATCATCATCTTTATTGATTTCATACACTGTAATATTTGATTCTGCAGTTAATGAATTCTTAAATAAATCATTTAATTCATCATACATTTTGTTAGTATCATGAGGAAGTTCACTAACTAAACCTCCAACAATATAATAATCAAATGAATTATCAAATCCACAAAGTTCAAATGTTTTACAAATACTATCATTAATTTTATTTAACATTTTCTTTAATGAATATTTAGTAATCGCTTTTTTATCAAGTAAATTAATTTCAAATTCATTAGAATCTTTGTAATAAAAATAAATAGTAGATCCATCTAGAAATTTAAATAATGCATCAAGAATTAAAAATCTAACTTCTTCACTATTAAATGCAATATAATTATTATCTTTCTTTTCAAATTTAATCGAAATAGAGCACCCTCTTAAAAAGAATCCATTATCATATAATTTAATAACATCATTATAATCTTGAAGAGGTCTAGAATATCTTTGTTTATTCTTATTGTAATTACATGGAGTATTAAGTAAAAATTCACTATTTAAAAATACTTTATTATTTTTTCTATCTATTTGATAAATACAGAATAAATTCTTTAAATAAATGTTCTTTTTTTCATCAAAAATAGTAGTAAATAATTTAGCATTCTCATGATTTTCTACTTTAAATTCTTGCTTTGAAACATCTCTAATCCAATTTTCAAAAGCAGTTCTTTCTTTTTCGTGAACTAATCTTAAGAATTTATCAAAAGTAATCGTTCTTTTACCACTTTCTTTATGAGGATTATAAATATCTACTAATTCATCATTAAAAGAAATAATAACTTTACTAGATTTAACAATCTCTTTTTTAAATATTTTATTTACTTTCTTATCTTCAAATTCATGCACTACAAAAATAGCAAGTCCTCCAAGTGCTAGAAGAACCATTACGCTTAAAATAACAATTACAAAATCTGGAATAATATAATAAGTAACACTATCATCTAAAATAATCATCGCTTAATTATACTCTATTCCTTCTATTTTTTTAATATTTTATTATAAATAACTACTTATTTTGCTATAATATCAAAGGAGAAATACCCAAGAGGCTGAAGGGGTTGGTTTCGAAAACCAATAGATCAGAAATGGTGCGAGGGTTCGAATCCCTTTTTCTCCGCCAATTATTTATTCTATATGCGTATCTTTAATGGATACGCTTTTAATTTACTCTTTTTTAACTTCTTCTAATTCACTTGGATCATAAATTTCATAACTGTCATAAAAATCAACAAAATATCTCTCTTCAGGTTTATCAAATACTTCTACGATTGTACCTTCTTTCCCTTTTTCAATATTTCCTTTATTCACTAAAGTCTTTACTCTCATATATGATCTAAATTTAAAATTTAAATTATTTTTAATTACTTTAATTTCATATACTTCTTTTATTTTAGAATATCTATCCATTTTAGATTCTAAAAAATTAACTTTCCCAATAATTTCAAAATAATAAAAAATATCATCAAAATCAAAAAATCTCTTATTATATCCATTAACAAAATAATAATTATTTTCTAATTTAATTCCTTTATTACTTCCAAAATTAATATCTCTTATAGAATTAACTCTTGCAAGTAATATTCCATTATCTTTAAGAATTCTTTTCATTTCTTTCATTATTTTTATAGTGATATCCCTAGAAAAATAATGAAGGGATAAATCTGCAATAATTAATTCAAATTCATTATCTTTAAATGGTAATTTCTTAGAAATATCACACTCTAAAGTTTCAATACCTTCAATATTTTTAGATACAAAATCTAAGGCTTCTTTTGAATAATCAACCGCTATAACTTCTTTGTTTAATCTTTTTAAATATAAAGAATCATTTCCAAGACCACATCCTAAATCTAATATTTTTGAATTAGTTTTATTAATAATATCTTGGTATTTATCTAACCAATCATCTATTTTAATTTCATTATCAATCCATTTTTTATGTTCTTTATTCCAATAATCTTTAAAATCCATATCTATATTATAATAAAAAAATGCCTTAAATTAATAAGACATTCTATAAATTTACACTACTTTTTAAGTTTTAATCCATCCTTAAAAGCGTCACCTACTACTTCTCCAAAAGAATAATATTTATGATTACTTCCATCATAAATTATTGGTTCTAACTTTTTAACATCAATTTTGCCATCACTCTTTAAAATAGATTCATCACATAAAGTATCAATTACTTTTAAGAATAAATAGCAAGAATCTTCATCATAACTTTCTACTTTACATTCAAAACATAATGGTAATTCTTTAAAATAAGGTGCATTAATATCAGGACATTTAATAGGCGTTAATGATGTATTTTTTAATTTATCAGGATTTTTAATCGCGCTTTCAATTCCTACATAATCACAATCTAGTAAATGATTTTTAGTACCAATTGAAACACTTAACTCTTTATTTAATAATAAATTCTTTGTAGTTTGATGATTATCTCCCATACAAATAAATATTTTGTCTGTGTCTGCTATGCCTCCCCATGCTGCATTCATCGCATCAGGATTATTATTAGCATCATATGTTCCAATAATAAATACTGGTTGAGGATAAATAATTGGTTTTGCTCCTAACTTTTTAATCATAATTTACTCCTATTTAATTGGTTTTCTAAAAAATTTACCATAAACTTGTTCATTTACTAATACATTAATAAAACAATTTGGATCAGCTTCTTTTGCAATTTTTACAACTTTCTTACATTCATTTTTTCTAACTGTAATAGAAATAATATAAACATCTTTACCAGTAAATCCTCCACTTCCTTTAACTAAAGTACATCCATGAGGGATATTTGCAATAATAACTTGAGATAAATTCTCATTTCTAGTAGTAATTTGAACATTAAGTTTCTTATTAAAAACATTAATATTATCTACAACAATGGTAGTAATAACCATGTATAAGAAAGTATAAAGTAAAATAATTACTGCAGTAGCAGGTTTAATTGGAGAAAAATCTACTCCATTAACAAGTCCTGCAGAAATTGTAGAAAGGATAGTAAATGTTAAAACAACAAAGAAATTTAATACTGCACTCCATTTACCAACTCCCATAGATTTTTTCTCACTAATATAATACGCAATAATATCAGTTCCTCCAGCAGTAGAATCAATCATATAACTTGTAGCACTTGCAAATCCTGTACACATACCTGCAAATAAGATTCTTGCAACTGGTTGAAGATAAACATATTCAGAAATTTGAGTAATAAAATCACCTTCATTATTTGGAAGAATAATGCCAAATACAGTAACACAAATAACATTAAATAAAGTTATAATACTAAATTTCTTGCCAACTTTAAAAAATCCAAAGATTAATAAAGGAAGATTAATAATAAAATACGCAACGAAGTTAGTAATATACTGATTAAATGGATCTTTAATAAATTCAAATCCACATAACTTAAATATTTGTAATATAGATTGAGAGATTCCACTTGCTCCACAGCTTGCTAAAGACTTAATTGCAGTAGGATCATTAGCAAGAGTTTGATCACTAAATGCTTCATAGTTAGGTTGAATAAATGTTTTAAATCCAAAACTAAAAACTAATGCGCCAACAACTGTTACTAAAATAATATAAATATCATTTGCAAGAGTTTTTTGGTGTGGATGGTCAAAAAAATAGTCAATAACTTTCTTTTTAAATTTCTTAAAATAGTACATATACAATATTTTATTTTATTAATTTTGAAATACAACAAAAATATTAAAAAGTTTATACCATTTTTCGATTATTTCTAGTATAATAATTTTCGACATTAAAAATGTGTTGTTTTTTATGTCTATTTTTAAAATTAATTATAAGAGGTAATCTATGAAAATATTAAAAGCTATTGCGAAACCATTTGTTGCTTTATGGAATTGGATTAAAGAAACAGCTTGGATTCAACCACTCCTTATTGTTGGATGTATCTTTGGAATTATTCTTTCTATTCCATATATCTCCTCAGGTATTCAAAATCTTATCAATCAAACCGAATCACATTTAAAATATTTTGAAACATCATATTTATCACTTGAAGGAAGCAAACAAGGTGAAGAAAATAGTGCAGCTAATAAATTCTTTGATGCATTCGTTGATGCACAAGATGCATGGGCAGAAGGTGATAAAACTAAAGCTCAAGAAGCTTTAAAAAATTATAGTGGTGAAAATAAGTTCTTCTTATTCTTTGTTCAAGAAGATTGTTCATCATGTAAAAACTTAAAAGTTGGTGCTGAATATTTACAAAATAACTGGTCAAGTTATATTGGACTTGATGGTGAAACATATGCTAAATATAAATTCCAAGCTATTGAAGTTGATCAAACATTTGATGATGACTATTATGAAGAAGAAGATAGAAAGCCTATCGATGATTTAGTTGCAAGTAACTCATACTTAAGTTTCTATAGAACTGCAATGAGTATGGTTGATAAACAAAACTATTACATTAACTTAGCTCAATCAAATTCAACTAGTGCTTCTACACTTATTTCAAATACAACAGGATTAAATGAAACAAGTAAAATTCAAACTCCTACATGTATGATTATTGATTTAAGTGATGATAACCAAACAGGTTATATTATCTCAACAATCTTCTATTCAATCCCATCATCAGATAGTGATGATATCAATATCGATTGTACAAAATTCTTAGCAAATGCTTGGATGGGTAAAGAAGATTTCGAAAATAAATTAGTAAATGCTTAAAAATTAATCAGTAGAATCAAATCTACTGATTTTTTTATACTAAAAAAGTAGTTAACTTAATAACTACTTTGATTTTAATTCATTAATTATTTTATTAACGGCACTAGGAACAAGAGAAGAAACATCTACTCCGGTTCTAATAAATTCCATAACTGCAGTTGAAGAAATGATTGATTTTTCAGGTTTAGACATTAAATATACCATATCAATATCAGGATCAATAAATCTATTTCCAGAATATAAACTCCATTCGTATTCATAATCTCCTGCAACTCTTAAACCTCTTACTAAAAATTTAGCGTTATGATCTTTGGCGTATTTTACTACTAATCCATTATAAGAATCTACTATAACATTACTTAAATGTTTACAACTTTCTTTAATCATCTTTTCTCTTATTTCTAATGGGAATCTTCCTTTTTTATCAGGATTAAAAGAAATTAACACAATAACTTCATCAAATATCGTACTTGCTCTTTCAATAATATCTAAATGTCCATTAGTTAATGGATCAAAACTTCCTGGATAAATTGCAATCTTTTTCATAATTTTCTATAAATATATAATTTACTCCTTCCATATTTATATTCTTTAAAAGAATATTTATTCATTAATTCATCATTAAATTTATCTTCTCTTTCAAATATTAATATACCTAAATCATTTAAATAATTATTAATTAAATTAGATATAAAATCATCATCAATTTCCATTTTATAAGGAGGATCTACAAAAATAATATCAAATTTAATTAAGTTTAATGAATTATCTAAAAATAATTTATAATCATTATTAATTAATTCATAATCATTAGAATCGATATAATTTAAATTATTCTTTAATATTTTAAAAGCATTTCGATCTTTTTCAATAAAATATACTTTTTTTGCGTTTCTAGATAAGGCTTCAATCCCAATTTGACCAGAACCCGCAAATAAATCTAAAAAAACACTATTTGAAGTTTCATTTCTAATAATATTAAATAATCCAACCTTTACGATATCTTTACTTGGTCTTGTGGTTAAAGGATTAGGTTCTTCTATCTTTCTTCCTTTATATTTTCCTGCGTTTACTCTTATCATATATCAAATATTTCTTTATTAATTAAATCAATAATTTCATTAATCTTACTTTCTTTTTCTTTATAATTTTTAACTACTTCTAAAGAATTTAATTCATTTAATGTTTCTTTAATTTCTTTTTGAATCTTTAAATTTAAAGGATCATTTCTAGAAGAAAATTTTAAATTATCTTCATATTCCATGATTAATTTATCTTTCTTTAAAGTTAATTTAATCGCTTGAGTATCATTTTCTAATTTATTTTTAGAATCAATATATTCTTTATATTCTTCACTATCTAAAATATCCTTATTTAATTTATCAATTTTTTCTAGTAAGGTTAAATTCATATTAAGATTATATCAAAAAACGCTCATAAATTGTATGTAATAGTTGAAATTTTAAATAATATTTATATAATTATTTAGTATGAATTTTAAGATAGTAAAAGATAATAAAAAGAGTTTAAGAGAAAGATCAGTTGATATTGCGTTTCCTTTAAGTGAGGACATTAAAAAATTAGGTTTTGAGATGTTAGAATATTTAAAATTATCTCAAGATGAAGAATATTTGGAAAATCATAAAGATGTTAGAAGTGGAGTTGGAATTGCTGCTCCTCAAATTGGTAAAAATATCAAACTTTTAGCAATTTACTATGTTGATGAAAATGGCAAAGAGGTTGAATACATTTTAATTAATCCTCAAATTATTTCTGAAAGTACTAAACTTTGTTGTTTAGCAGGAGGAGAAGGTTGTTTAAGTGTAGATGATCCACATCCAGGAAAAATTTATAGAAGTAACAAAATTAAAGTTAAATGTTTTGATTTGCTTAAAAATGATTTTAAAGAATATACCTTTACTGGATATCTTGCAATTGTTGCTCAACACGAAATTGATCACTTAAAAGGAGTTTTATTCTATGATCATATCGATAAAGAGAATCCTTTTAAAGAAATTAAAGGTGCAATTGAACTTTAATTTATATTAGATTAAAATATTAATAACGAGATTTATATAAAATTATAATAAGAGGTAAATAATGGAAGAAAAAGTTAAGAGAAATCCTGTACTTATTTATGCCTTAGGTGGTTTAGGTGAAGTTGGTAAAAATACATATTGTATTGAAAATGAAAAAGATTTAATTATTATTGATGCTGGTGTTAAATTCCCAGAAGATGATTTAGTTGGTGTTGATTATGTTATTCCAAACTATAGTCATTTAAAAAATAATCAAAATAAAATCAGAGGTTTATTTATTACTCATGGTCACGAAGACCATATTGGTGCTGTACCATTTTTATTAAAGAGTGTAAATATCCCTGTTATATACGCTCCAAAGCTTGCAGCTGCTTTGATTAGACAAAAACTTGAAGATCAAAAAATTAAATTCAATGTAAAAATTGTTGAATATACTAGTGATGATATTATTAAAGCTGGTTCTTTTAAAGTATCATTTTTTAGAGTTACTCACTCAATTCCTGATTCATTTGGTTTCTGCATTGATACAAGTGAAGGAAGAATTGTTACTACAGGTGACTTCAAAATTGATTTAACTCCAGTTGGTCCAGACATTGAATTACATAAAATTTCAAGAATTGGTGAAGAAGGTGTTGATTTATTACTTGCTGATTCTACAAATGCTATGAAAGAAGGATGGACTCCAAGTGAAAAGAATGTTTTAAATTCAATTAATGATATTTTTGATAAAGCAGAAGGAAGACTCATTATGTCAACTTTCTCAAGTAACGTTTCCCGTATTCAACAAATTTTAGATTGTGCTGTTAGACATAATAGAAAATGTATTATTGTTGGTAAATCAATGGTTAACGCTGTTGATTGTGCTATTAAATTTGGATATATTAAAATTCCTGGAGACTATTTAAAGCAAGTTGAAGATTTAAACTCATTAAAAGATCAAGAAGTTTTAATTCTTTGTACAGGTAGCCAAGGTGAAGCAATGGCCGCTTTAAACAGAATTGCTAATGGAACATTTAAAGGAATTAGAGTTTTACCTGGAGATACAGTTGTCTTCTCTTCTTCTCCTATTCCTGGAAATGGAGCATCTATTGCACGTGTTGTTAATAGATTAACACGTCTTGGATGTGATGTTATCACAAACTCAATCATTAAAGATATTCACTCATCAGGTCACCCATCAAGACAAGAATTAAAGATGAATTTAAAATTATTTGAACCTAAATATTTTATGCCTGCTCATGGTGAATATCATATGTTAAAGTTACATGGAGATATTGCTCATGAACTTGGAATGCCTCGTGAAAATATTTTTATTCTTGCAAATGGTGATTGTTTAGTTTTAAAAAATCATAAAATTATTGAAAGTGAAAATAGAATTCAAGCTGATGATATTTATATTGATGGATATGATATTAATGGTGTTTCTACTGCTGTTATTAGAGATAGAAAAATCTTACAAGATGATGGTATGGTTAGCGTCTTAATTTGTTTAGATAGTAAAAATTCTAAATTAATTGCTGCACCAAAAGTTATCACTGTTGGATTTGTTAGTTATGGTAAATATGAAGAACATTTAACACGTCATGCATCAATGAAAGTTGAAGAAAGTTTAACAAAGTTATTTGAAAATAAACGTGTTACATTCAATGATATTAAAAATACTATTAGAGGAGCAGTCAGTAAATATTACTTTAGAAAAACTCAAAGAAATCCAATGATTATTCCTTTAATCTTAGATAAAAAACAATAATTATGATAATACTTGGATCATCTTCTCCTAGGAGAATTGAATTAATAAATAAGTTTGGCTTAGATTATAAAATAATAAAACCTACATTTGATGAAAGAAGTATTAAAAATATAAAAGAGGATTATTCCTCTTTTTTAGCATTCAAAAAGCTTGAATCAATTTTAATAAATAATTCTTTAAATTTTGATATTGATAATGATTTAATCTTATGTATGGATACTTCTATTTCTAAAGATAACAAGATTTTTAATAAGCCTACTTCTTTTAATGAAGCTTATTCTTTTTTAAAAGAATTTAGTAATTCAAAACATGAAGTTATTACTGGATTTGCAATTTATTATAAAAATACAATCATTATTGATAAAGATATCACCTATGTTTATTTTAATGAATTAAGTGATGATTTAATTAAAGAATATATAAATGATAAAGAAATTAACGTTTACGATAAAGCTGGAAGTTACGCCATCCAATTCGACTCCAAATATCATTTAATAAGCAAAATAAAAGGAAGCTTAGACAATGTCATTGGCTTCCCTAGTGAAAAATTAATATCTATTTTAAAAGAATTAAATTATAAACAATAACTATTTTGTAAATAATTTAGATGTTTTTTCAATATAGTTTTTATATGGATTCTTTAAAATTTTAATCTTTTTAGATGATAATTTAATATCTAGTGAAACATTTGTGTTATCACAATCTAAAAAAGATGAATCATAGAAAATATGAAATGGATAATTAAAATTCTTTAAAGTAATATGTTTTTCTTTGCTTAATACAAATGAAGAATGTAAAGATCCATATTTACAATTTAAAATTGGGCCTTCTTCTACTACTTGAATCATTTCAATTTCATTATCTACTAAAGCGCCACCTTGAGATCTTGCAATACCACTACTTCCAATTGAAGAAGAAACAATAATTCCATCTCCTCTTAAACTTTCTAAAAAAGTATCATTAATATAAACATTAAACGCTAAAGTTTTTCCATGCCTTGAATGAATTCTAAATTCATTTACAGCATATAAAGTCTCTCCGACCATAAAATTAGGATCAATATCATTTTCTTTAGGATCATTCTTTAAATTTAATTCTAATAATGAAATTTCTTTTATAGGAAATAATTCTACATTTTTAACAAGTAAGGATATTTCATCAATATCGAATTCACATAAATATCCAAAACTACCAGTATTAATATTGATAAATACTACATCTTTATCTAAAAATTTGTTTACAACTTTTAAAAATGTTCCATCTCCTCCAATTGAAAAAACAATATCTGGATTATTTTCATCCAAAATATGTCCTTCTTCACACATTTTTTTAATTAAATCATTTTCTACTTTTTTAGAATTCTCATCAGTTCTATTAATACATGCAAATTTCATATCAAAACTCTATATTTTTATCTAAAAATATTGTATCATATTTAAGTATATTGAGGTGTAAAAAATTATGGCAACAAATATTGAAATTGAAGCAAAAGTTTTAATTAATGCTAGCGAATATGAAAACATTGTTAATACTTATGCAGGAAAAGTAATCGCAGAATACGATCAAGATAACTACTACATTGATAGTGACAACTTTGATTTAAAGAATATTGGAGTTGGTTTAAGAATCCGTTTAAAAGATGGAATTTATACTTTAACTTTAAAAGCTCCAATGTCAGAAGGTTTACTCGAAAAAAATAATCCTTTAACAGAAGTTCAATTTAAAGCACTTTTAAAGAAAGGTGTTTTACCAGAATGTGACATTAAAGAATTTATTAAAATGTTAGGAAAAGATCCTGAAACTTTAAAAGTTCAAACTGAATTAATCACTCACCGTAAAGAAATTATGGTTGATGATGAAAATATCACTTTCTCAATCGATAAGAACCAATACAATGGTTTAGTAGATTATGAACTTGAATGTTCAGGTAACTCATTAAGTAGAGCTAAAGATTACTTAAAGAGATTATGCTCAGTTAGCAATATCTTATATAAAGATAACCAAAAGAGTAAAGAAACTAGAGCACTCGATACAATTAAAAAGTAATAATGAAAAATACGCTGTAATAAGCGTATTTTTTTATGCATTAAAGTAAAATAAAACTTATTATTTCTAACAAGTTATTCATCCTTACAAGTACATTTTCCACATTCTAAATGACATGGACAAGAACATTCTGCATATCTTCTAGCACGTGGTAAAAATGTTTCAATTTCTTCTTTATTATACCCAACTTGTAAATTGTCATCACTAACAATAATTGGCCTTTTTAAAATAGAAGGATTTTCTTTGATGAATTGAATAAGTTCATTGATACTCATATCATCAATATTAACATTTCCTTCTTTAATAATTTTACTTCTAGTAGATATAATATCTTCAGTACCATTTTCTGTTTTACTTAAAATATCTTTTAATTCACTTTCTTTTAAGACACTAGTAAAGATATTTTTTTCTTTATAAGGAATCTTTTGATCATCAAACCACTTTTTAACTTTTCTACATGATGAACATGATGGGGATGTATAAATAATAATCATGTTTATATTATATAGATTTTTATTTATTTAATAAAGAAAAAAGAGGTTTCCCTCTTTTTTTATAATCCAGTATAGTGTTCAACAATAATCCAAACTGCAAGTAAAATAAGAATAATTCCACCTACAATTGAAGTAATTTCTATCTTACCTTTAAATAATTTTTCTACTTGATGTCCTAAAAATAATCCAATTAAAGAAATAATGAATGTAATACACATAATAATTACAACATGTAACCAGATAGTTGTATTTGTAGAAACACCAGAATGTAGAGCAACTCCAGTACCTAAAGCATCAATTGCAGTTGCAAATCCAAAATATAATACTTCTTTATAAGAAAATTTCTTTGGTGTTTTCTCTTCTTGTGGCTTTTTCATTTCTTTAATTGCTTCAATTAACATTTTCGTGCCAATAAATAAAAGTAAAACAAAAGCAATCCAAGAAACTACTTCGCTCATTATCTTTCCAGCTTGTTCTCCTCCAGTTTCACCAACTAAAACACTAATTCCTTCAACAAGCCAAAATCCAGCTAAAGGCATTAAAGCTTGCATTACTCCAAATACACCTGCGATAAAAAATGATTTCTTCTTATTGATATCAGTATAAGTTAATCCATCAGTAACACTAACAGCAAAAGCATCCATACTCAAAGCAACACCAAGTAAAATAATTTGTAAAATAATCTCCCAAGTCATAATTTTCTCCTTCAATTATTAAATATTTAATTATAAAACCAAATAAAAAACTCAATTAAATATAAAATAATTTATATAAATTGAGTCTCGAATTTTAAGGTATGCCAGGAATAATCCAGTATGTTGACATAT
>CAVKAB010000013.1:0-14957 GCA_963653985.1 Bacteroidaceae bacterium | reverse complement strand
AATGGTTTCTATCATGATTTATTTTATGCTCAATTTGACCATTAATAAATTTGAAATACGTTATTAAAATTTTGTATAATTAAATAGTTAGGTATTTAAGAAGGAAAAAGAATGAAAAGAGTATTTGAAAAAGATTTCTTTGGAAAGAAATTAGTTGTAGAAACAGGCGAAATCGCAAAGCAAGCAGATGGAGCATGTTTAGTTCGTTTAAATGATACTGTTGTTTTATCAACAGTTTGTTGTAGTCAAGATCCAAAAGAAGGAGATTTCTTCCCTTTAACTGTTACATATGAAGAAAAACAATATGCAATCGGAAGAATTCCTGGTGGATTTTTAAGAAGAGAAGGAAGACCTGGAGAACACGCTACATTAACAGCACGTTTAATTGATCGTCCAATTAGACCTATGTTTAGTGATGGTTTTAGAAATGAAGTTCAAATTATTAACACTGTTATGTCAGTTGATTTAGATTCAACTCCAGAAATGACAGCAATGTTTGGATCTTCTTTATGTCTTTCAATCAGTGATATTCCATTTGATGGACCTATTGCTGGAGTTTATGTTGGAAGAGTTAATGGTAAATTAATTATTAATCCAAGTGTAGAAGAAAGAAAAGTTAGTGATTTAAATTTAGCAGTTGCTGGTACAAAAGAAGCTATTAACATGGTTGAAGCAGGTGCTGCTGAATTAAGTGAAGATGAAATGCTTGATGCTATCATGTTTGGTCATGAAGCAATCAAAGAATTATGCTTATTCCAAGAAGAAATTGTTAAAGAAATTGGCAAAGCAAAAAGAGAAGTTAGTTTATACGCTCCAGATCCAGTTATTAAAGAAGATATCTATAATAGAATTGGTGAAAAAATGGTTAAAGCTATTTCTATTTTTGATAAACTTGAAAGACAAAATGCAATTGATTCATTAAAGAAAGAAATTATTGATGATTATGATGCTAGAGAATATAAAAATGATAAAGATCATAAATTATCAATGTTAATGGTTAATGATATTTTAGAAGGAATGGTCGCTAACGAAGTTAGAAGACTTATTACTGAAGAAAAAATTAGACCTGATGGAAGAAAAACTGATGAAATTCGTCCATTAGATGCTCAAGTTGATTTATTACCAAGAGTTCATGGTAGTGCAATGTTCACACGTGGACAAACTCAAGTTATTTCAACTTGTACATTAGGTATTAAAGATGATGAACAAATCTTAGAAAGCTTATCTCCAGAAGATAGCAAGAGATGGATGCATCATTATAATTTCCCACCTTTCTCAGTTGGTGAAATTGGAAGAACTGGTACTCCAGGAAGAAGAGAAATTGGACATGGTGCTTTAGGTGAAAGAAGTTTATCATACGTTTTACCAAGCGAAGAAGAATTCCCATACACAATTCGTTGTGTTGCTGAAGTTTGTGAATCAAATGGTTCATCTTCTCAAGCTTCAATTTGTGCTTCATGTATGGCATTAATGGCAGCTGGTGTTCCGATTAAGAGAATGGTAAGTGGTATTGCTATGGGTTTAATTACTTCAGGTCCACTTGATGGAAATCATCCATATACAATTTTAACTGATATTCAAGGCTTAGAAGATCACTTTGGCGATATGGATTTTAAAGTTAGTGGTACTGAAAAAGGTGTTACAGCTTTACAAATGGATATTAAAATTAAAGGTGTTACAAGAGAAATTTTACATGACGCTTTAATGCAAGCACATGGTGCTAGAGCAGAAATTAGAGAAGTTATGGCAAAAGCAATTAGTGAACCACGTAAAGAATTATCACCATATGCTCCAAAATTTGCATCATTTGATATTGATAAAACAAAAATTAAAGATGTTATTGGTAGTGGCGGAAAAGTCATTAATGATATTATTGAAAAATGTGATGGAGTCAAGATTGATATTGACGATGATGGACATGTTTCAATTTACCACATGAATAAAGAATCAATTGAAAAAGCTAAACAAATGGTTTTAGATATTGCAAGAGTTATTGAAATTGGTGAAGTTTTTGAAGGTACAATTTCAAGAGTTGAAGAATATGGATGCTTTGTTTCATTATTTGGTGATAAAGAAGGACTTTGTCATGTTTCAACACTTGCAAATGGTTACGTTAAGAGTGCAAAAGATGTTGTAAGAGTTGGTGAAACTTTAAAAGTTAAAGTTATTGGTTTTGATGATAAAGGTAAAATCAAACTTTCACATAAAGAATTTGCTCCAAAACAAGAAGCAAAAGAAGGCACTAAAGAAGAAGTCAAAGACGAAAAAAAGAAGAAAGGATTCTTTAGAAAATAATGTTAAATTTAATTGCAAGTGATATTCATGGATCTAAAGGCAGTGCCCAAAAGATCCTTGAACTTGATAATAAATACAATTTTAAAAATATATATTTACTTGGAGATATCAACTATAATGGAGCAAGAAATGTTCCTCCAGTTGATTATTCTCCAATTGATGTATGTAAAATTTTAGGTAATCTTGTTAGCAAGATTACTTTTATATGTGGAAATTGTGATAGTAGAGTAGATGCTTTTGTTTTTAAAAAAGAATTTAAAGATATTGTCACTTTTTCACTCAATAATTTTAAATTTTATTTAACTCATGGAGATTTAATCTCTAAAGATAATTTAAAATTAAATGATAAAGAAGTTTTAATGTATGGACATACCCATATATATGAATTAACTAAAGAAAATAATCATTATTTTATTAATCCTGGAAGTATTTCTTTGCCAAAAAATAATAATCCTAGAACATATATTATTTTTGATGATGAAAAAATGTCTTTTTCTTTATATAATATAGAAGACGAGTTAATTGAAGTGTTAACACTTGAAAAATAGTTAATAATTAAGGAGTTTTATGGATAAAATTAAAGTTTTAGCTCTTGGAGGGCTAGATGAAGATGGTAAAGATCTTTATTGTATTGAAGTAAATGATGATATTTTTGTAATTGGTGCAGGATTTAAATATCCAACAAGAACTACACCAGGTATTGATTTTGTTATTGCTGATTTTGATTATATTAAGCAAAATAAAGATAGAATTAAAGCATATATTTTACCAAAAGCTAAGAAAAATAGTTTTGGTGCACTTCCTTATATTTATAAAGAAGCACCAGCACCAATTTATTGCTCATTACTTACTAAAAAATTCTTAGTTGATTTTAGTGTAGAATATCATCAAGAAAATGATTATAAATTTAATTTAATTGAATTACCTTGTAATACAAAAATTAAAGGACATAATTTTATTTTCTTTTCAACATGTGCATCAATGCCTCATACTTTTGGATTTGCATTACAAACAGATTTAGGTAATATTGTTTATAGTGGAGATTTTATTGTTGAATATAGTAATGAAAATTTCTTTAAATTAGATTTAAATACATTAGGTAAAATTGCTGAAAATCCAACTCTTTTACTTTTAAGTGAATCTCAAAATTGTCAAAAGAGTGGTTATTGCTCACCTGCTCATAGAATTTATCCTCGTTTAATGAAAATTCTTCATGAAGCAACAGGAAGAGTATTTGTAGCATTAAATAGTGATAATTTATACCATATTGATGAAGTTTTTAAAGCATGTAACGATAGTGAAAAGAAGATATTTTTATACGCTAAAGAATCTCAAGATGTTTATAAATTAAAAGATTTAAAAGATAGTGGAAGATTTAATCCTAAAAATATTTTAGAAAAGAGTGATTTAAATAGAGTAAAAGAATCTTCAATTGTTATTATCTTAATGGATGAAAACGAAAAGATTTACGAAAAAGTTTCTATTCTTGCAAATAATGAGAATGAAAATACTGAAATTAGAATTACTCCAAACGATACATTCTATTTAGCAGCACCTCCAACAGACAATAGTGAAATTATTTGTACATCAACTGTTGATGAATTATACAAAACAAATTGTAAAGTTTATTACGAAACAAGAAGTAGTTTAGCTAAAATGCATGCTTATGAAGAAGATTTAAAGATGCTTTTAAGTTTACTTAAGCCAAAATACTATTTCCCAATTGAAGGATATTATGTTACTTTACTTGCAAATGCAAAAATGGCATATGAAATGGGTATTGGATTATCTCATAATAGTATTTTCTTACTTGATAATGGTCAAAGCTTAAATATTACTGATCGTGGTGCAAGAGTTGATTTTAATTTAGATAATAAAGTTAAAATTGGTGATTTAATGATTGATGGTATTGGAGTTGGTGACGTTGTTAATGAAATTATTACTCAAAGAAATAGACTTGGAGAAGATGGAGTAGTAGTTCTTGGATGTGCAATTTCAAAGAGCAAACGTCAAATTGTTGCAGGTCCTGATATTCAAATGAGAGGTTTCTTATTCTTAAAAGATAGAGACGCTGATAATATGAGTAAAGAAATCACCAAACAATTTATTCAAAGTGTTGATAATTGGATTGAAACTACAAAAACTTTTGATTCAAATGAATTAACAAATAAAATTGTTTATCAACTTGAAAAATTATTATTAAAAAATAATAACAGAAACCCTGTTATTTTACCAAATATCTTGATTATAGATTAATTAGTAATTAATTAGTATTAAAATAGTAGAAAAATAAGATATATAAATCTTATAAATTTCTACTATTTTTTTATTTTTGTTAATGTAAAAATAATGTAAAACACTTATAATATTAAGTATGAATGAAAATAAAAATTTAGTTGTTAAAGATGATAAATTAAAAAAAGCTTATGGAGTATTAATTTGCCTTTTTTCTATGTATCTTTCTCTTAATTTAGCGAAAGTATGGCGTTATGATATTTTAATCTATCCAGCACGTGCAATTACATGGTTTTTAAGCTTCTTTTTTGGAAGTGTTTTTACATATTTAATTTATTTATTATTGTTTATTTGTGGATTATATTTAATATTTAAGAAAAATAAAAGTAATGTTTTATCAAAAAATACTAAAGTATCATCGCTTTATATTATTGGTACTATTTTAGTTTTTATTGGTGGTAGCGTTGTTATTTGTAACGCAATGTGTAAGGGGTTTAGTGATAATCAAACAACTTACCTTACTTTTTCTAATTTTGGATCAATTTTAGTTAATAATGTTATAAAAACTCAAGATGGATTAATAATTTATTTTGATAAAAATCCAGGACTTATTAGTATGATTTTAACTGCTTCATTTAATACTTTTATGAATCCAGTTATGACTTATGTTATTGGAAGTATAATTTTAACAGTTGGGGTTGTTTTAATTGTGGTTAAGCCATTAATTGCTTTACATCATCTTGCTAAAGATTATACAAATTTCAATAATTTAGTAGATCCTGATACTACATATACCAAAGCTCGTGATATTACAATTACAACAACTACAATTAATACTTTAGATGGTGATGATAGTGATGTAGATATTGTTGCAGAAAGAGTTAATAATAAACCATTTGAAAAAGTTGGCTCTAAAGATATTGTTGATGATTATAAAAATGATTATGTTCCAGATAAAAAAGAAGAAGTTTTTAATAAAGATCATTTTGAAGACAAACCAATGAAACAAGCAAAATATGAAGAAGAATCCGATTCTTTAGTAATTGGAGGTAAAACTAATTCAATTTTTGAATCTAATGATAATGATTATTATAAAGAAGAAAAAGAACCTTCAAAATCAGTTTCTTATAGTTCAACGACTTCAAGTGATAAATATAAAACACAAACAAGAAAAGTTGATATTGCTTATGATTTAAATAATCCTGAACCAGCTAAAGTTGTTTCAAAAAGTATGGAACCAATTAACAAAAGACCAAAGCAAGATAAAATGTATGTTGCTCCAAGTATCAATTTACTTGAAGATAGAAGATCTGAAGATGCTGAAGTTAAAAATGAAGCATTAGCACAAGAAAGAACGCAAATTTTAAATGAAACATTAAAAGATTTAAATGTTAAAGCAATGGTAGTAAGTCATAAAATTGGTCCAAGTATTACTCGTTATGATATTCAAACTGCTAAAAATGAATCAATTAGAGGATTTGATAATAAATTAGATGATTTATCTATTAGACTTGGAGGAATTACTAATATTAGATTCTCTCCAGTTGTTAGAGGAAAAACAACATCAGGTCTTGAAATTCCAAATGCTGAGACAACAATGGTTAATTTCAAAGATTGTTTAGTAGCACTTAATAAATTACCAAAAACTAAACCTACTTCAATTGTATTTGGCAAAGATATCAATAATGAAGCTTTAATTTGTGATTTACAAGATATGCCTCATTTATTAGTAAGTGGTACTACAGGTAGTGGTAAATCAATTTTTATTCACTCATTAATTATGACTTTAATTATGAGAAATTCTCCAAAACAATTAAAGTTATTATTAGTAGATCCTAAAAATGTTGAATTTACAAAATATAGAGAAATTCCTCATTTATTATGTCCTGTTATTACTCTTGAAAATCCTGATACTCCATATGAAGTTTTAAAGAAAGTATGTGATATTATGGATGAAAGATACAGAATGTTTTCAAAATGTGATTGTTCTAAGTTAAAAGAATATAATGAATGGGCTAGAAATAATGGCGAAGAAGAACTTCCTATTATTGTTATTGTTATCGATGAATACGCTGATATGGTTGATACTAACAAAAAGATTAGTGAACCTATTGTTAGAATTGGCCAAAAAGCAAGAGCTGCTGGAATTCATATGATTGTTGCAACTCAACGTCCATCTGTAAATGTCATTAATGGTGTTATTAAAGCTAATATTCCAAGTCGTGTTGCATTGCTTTCTTCTTCTTATGTTGATAGTAATACAATCTTAGATTCAGGTGGAGCTGAAAAATTAATTGGTAATGGTGATATGCTTATTAAATGTGCTGTTTTAGATAATACTGGATTATTACGTTGCCAAGGAAGTTTTGTTAGTAATGGTGAAATTAAAGCAGTTTGTGATTATTTAAGAGCAAATTATAATCCAGATTATGATGATGAAATTTTAGATATCATTAATAAACCAGTTGCTGAAGATCCAGGGCTTGTTCAACAAGCAAAAGAATCTCGCTATGGAAACGAAGAAGAAATGTATACTGAAATTAAAAATTACACGATGAGTGAAGATTATATTTCAATTAGTAAACTTCAAACTACATTTGGTCTAGGCTTTGCAAGAGCAAGTAGATTCTTCAAGCGTTTACAGGCAGAAGGAGTTGTTTCGAGCGATGCAGAAAAAAATAGTGCTAAAGGAAGTAAAGTTTTAATTCATAACTTTGATAGAACTATAAAAGAAAGTAGTGAAACTTTAGGAAGTATCGAACAAACAACTTTTGTTAAAAAGTAATTTAATATTTTAAATTGTTAGGGGGTTATTTTTGTGCTCAATACATTTTTCTCAGGAAATTTAATTAATGAAAATACTTGTAATGTTTCGATATTTTCATCCTTTTCAAAATCTGATAAAACACCAATTAAACTTGTAATTAATGGAACAAAATTCGTTGATTTAGAAATTAAAAAACAAGTATTTTTAAATGGTCTTTGTCTTTATACATGTTTTTATAAAGATGGATTTGTTTTAGGCAATGATTATGATATTTATATTGAAAATTTCGGTTTAACTCCATTAAATATGGAAGCTGCTTATAATTTTAAAGATTTTGATAAGACATATTATTATCCATATAATGATTTAGGTGTTGCATATTCAAAAGAAAAAACTACGTTTAAAATTTGGGCTCCACTTGCAAGTAAAGTAGAACTTTATTTAAAAAAGACTTTAGATGATAAAAAAAGCCTGGTTTTTGAACTTGAAAGAGATGAATATGGCGTTTATTTTATTACAATAAATGGTGATTTAGAGGGATTTAGTTATAATTATAAAATCAAAAATAACGGTATTGAAAAATTTACAACCGATCCGTACGCTAAAGCAAGTAGTGCAAATGGAGAACATAATTTTGTAGTTGATTTTTCTAAAACTAAAATTGATTTAAAAGAAGAAAATTTGCCTTATTATCCAAGTTATGCAAATTCAATTATTTATGAATTACATGTTAGAGATTTTTCAATGGATGAAAACGTTCCATTTAAAAATAGAGGTAAATTTTTAGCATTTACTGAAACTGGACTTAAAACTAAAGGTGGAAGTAAAGCAGGTATTGATTATTTAGAAGATATTGGAATAACTCATGTTCAAATTTTACCAATTTATGATTATAAAACTGTTGATGAATTAAATCCTTTAAAATCATATAACTGGGGTTATGATCCTCAACAATATTTTGTACCAGAAGGAAGTTATGCTTTAAATCCAAACGATCCTTATTCAAGAATTATAGAATGCAAAAAAATGGTTGCAGCTTTACATGAAAAAGGAATTAAAGTTAATATGGATGTTGTTTATAATCATGTTTATGATTATTTACAATCTTCTTTTGAAGCAGTTGTTCCTGGTTATTATTTTAGAAAAAATTTAAACGGGACACTTTGTAATGGAAGTGGCTGTGGTAATGATTTTTCAAGTGATAAACCAATGGTTAGAAAATTAATTGTTGATTGTTGTAAATTCTGGATTACAGAATATGGAATTGATGGATTAAGATTTGATTTAATGGGATTACTTGATGTTGATACAATTAATCAAATCGTTAAAGTTGGTAAATCCATTAAAGATGATTTTATGGTTTATGGAGAAGGATGGGATATGTCTACAAATTTAGATAGTGCTCAAAAAGCTAGTATCCTTAATTCTTTTAAAATGCCTCAAGTTGCTTTCTTTAATGATACATTTAGAGATATTTGCAAAGGTCCAAATGGTGGCGATCAATTAAGAAGTCCAGGTTATTTAACTGGAAATACTTCATTTATTGATGGATTTAAGTTTGTTTATCTTTCATCTTCACTCGATTTTACATATCCAAAACGTTTTATTAATCCAAATCAATCAATTAATTATTGTGAATGTCATGATAATTTCACTATATTTGATAAAGTAAGTAGTGTAATTGGCGTTAACAAAATGGAAGAAGTTAAATCTACAATTAATTTAATTAATGCTGTTATTTTAATTTCTTTTGGAGTTCCTTTCTTCCATGCAGGTCAAGAATTCTGTCTTTCAAAAGAATATCGTGATAATACCTATAATGCAGGTGATAAATACAATATGATTAGATGGGATTTAATTGATGAAAATAAAGATATGGTAAATTACTTTAAATCATTTATTAATTTAAGAAAGAAGTTTACTGATTTTAGATTAGATAGTTCTGAACAAATTGGTAAAATCAATTCATTTAAGAATTTAAATGATGGATTACTTGAAATTTCTTTAAAAATTAATGAGCAAGATGTTAAAATAATTATCAATCCTACAGGTAATTCATATACTTATGAAGCTGATGATTATTATCAAATAATTGCAAGTGAAGTAGGATTTATGGAGAATAGTTTCTTATTTTTAAGTGCATGTGTTTTAAAACCACATTCTGTTTATATTTTAAAGAAACAAGAAAAATAAATTATGTTTAAATATATAAAAGTTGTTTGGAGAGCATTACCTTCAATAATTGTAGCGTATTTTTCATGGATTATTCGTTATTCAAGACATCCTGAAAAATATCCATTAGAAGTTAGATTTAAAAGAGTTCAAAAATTAATTCGAAAAGTTTTAAAAGCTTTTGATTTAAGAATAGAAAATGATGATTTAAAAGAATTCTATAAAACATGCAAAAAAGATGAAAGTTATATGTTTGTTTGTAATCATTTAGGTGATTTAGATCCATTAATTTTTATTGCTTGTGCAAAAAGACCAATTACTTTTGTTAGTAAAATTGAAAATGAAAAAGTAATTTTAGTTGGTAGAATCATTAAGATTTTAAATGGTGATTTTATGGATCGAGATGATTTACGTCAAAGTTTCCAAGTCATGAAAAATGTAGAAAATAAATTAAAAAGTAATGAAATTTGTGATTATATGATTTTTCCTGAAGGAACAAGAAATAAAAATTATAAAAACGAAACATTACTTCCTTATCATCATGGAACATTTAGACCAGCTTTTAAAGCTAATCGAAATATCGTAGTGTTTGCTTCTTTTGGAGCTCAAAGAATATTATCTATTAAAGATGATCATCCATATTATTATGTTCCAATTAAGCTTGTAGAAGTTATCGATAAAGAAAGATTTAATTCAATTACTACAGTTGATCTTGCAAATGAAGTAATGAGCAAAACAAAAGTAGTTGTTGATAAACTTATGGAAATTGATGCAAGATTAGTGTCTTAATCCTTTAGGATAATAATTCTTTAAATTACCATTAACATATTTGATGTAGCCTAAATTAATATTTTTATACGAAACAATATAAAAATCATTATTTAGGCTCATTTTTTTATTAATTTGAAGACCTTTTAAATAATCTAAATATTCTTTTTCGTCTAATTTTATTGAATTAGATGCATCAAAATAATGTGCTAAATTAAAGGTAGGTGTTAATAAATCGTTTTTACCAACTTCAAATAAATTAACTCCATATCTAATTAATGGAATTTTATTTAAATCAATATTAATATTTGATCCATATATAAAATTATTAAAATTAAAATAATATTTAAAATCTAAATTATATTTAGTAATAATATCTTTTTTTAATTTAAAGATGTCTTTTCTTTCTTTAAATGTAGAAGAAGTTCCTTCTTTTTTATGAAGTAAGCAAATAAATTGACCTTCTCCTTTATAAAAGCATGGAAAAAGATGGATTGCATCTTTTAACATTTCACTTCTATAGAAAGAATTGTTATCAAAAATATGAATTGTTTCCATATCTTCGTGATTTTTTAAAAATTCTAAAATAATTTTTTCATTTTCTTCATATGAAAAAGAACAAGTAGAATATACTAAAAAGCCATCTTTTTTAAGCATATTATATGCTTTTTCAATTAAATTATTTTGCGTTTCACTTAAAGCTTCAACTTTTTTAATGTTCCAATCAAATTTAGCAAGTTCGTTTTTTCTAAACATTGCACTTCCAGAACATGGAGCATCTAAAATAATTTTGTCAAATTTATTATCATAATATGATGAATTATCCTTTAAAAAATCAAAATTAGTAATTATTACATTACTTAAGCCTAATTTTTCAATATTTGAAGACATTTTTAAGCATCTTTCGTGACTAATATCGTTAGAAACTAAATTAAAATTTTTATTTTTTAAAGAAAGATAAATACTTTTTCCACCTGGAGCAGCACACATATCTAATACTAAATCATTATCGTTGATTGGTAAAATTTCACTAACAAGCATACTTGCAGCGTCCATAATGTAATATGCTCCATTATCAAATAAATAGTTTTTTCCAAATTCATAAATATTTTTATCGTAATAAAAAACATTATCTAAAAATGGATGTTTTTCAACTAAAGGATATTCTTTTAAGAATTCTTCACTAGAAATTTTATTTGTATTTAACACTAAAGAATTGGTTCTTTCTAAATCCAAACTATCAATCAATTTATTTATTGTATTTTTATCTAAATATGTCTTTAAATGCTCTTCAAAATTCATTAAAATATTATAATATAATTTATATAAAAAATTAATAATAAAGGGGCGAGAAAATGGACTTTATAGAAATAATCGAACACAAAAGAGATGGTAAAATTTTAACAAAAGAAGAAATTCATTATTTTATTGAAAATTATGTTGAGGGTAATATTCCAGAATATCAGGTTAGTTCACTTTTAATGGCAATTTACTTAAAAGGAATGAATATTGATGAAATTAGTAATTTAACTTACGAAATGATGTATAGTGGTGAAGTTTGGGATCTTTCAAGTATTCCAGGACTTAAAGTTGATAAACATTCAACCGGAGGTGTTGGTGATAAAGTTTCTTTAATTTTAGGACCTTTAGTTGCTTCTTGTGGCGCAAAACTTGCTAAAATGAGTGGAAGAGGATTAGGACATACTGGTGGAACACTTGATAAATTAGAGTCTATCCCTGGTTTTGATATTCATAAAAATTATGAAGAATTTAAAAAACAAGTAAGTGAAGTTGGAATGTCAATTATTGGACAAGATAAAAATATTGATCCCGCAGATAAAAAACTCTATGCCTTAAGAGATGTTACAGGTACAGTTGGGTGTATTCCTTTAATTGCAAGTTCAATTATGTCAAAAAAATTAGCAAGTGGAAGCGATTGCATTCTTTTAGATGTAAAAACTGGAAGTGGTGCATTCATGAAAGATGTTGAAAGTGCTAAAGAACTTGCTAGAACAATGGTTGATATTGGTAAAAAATTGAATAAAAATGTAATTGCTGAAATTACAGATATGGATCAACCTTTAGGAAAAGCTGTTGGAAATAATTTAGAAATTAAAGAAGTTATTGATACTTTACACAATAAAGGTCCAAAAGATATTACTGAATTATGTTTAAATAGTGGTTCAATTATGCTTGTACAAGCTAAAATTTTTGATAACGAAGATGACGCTTATAAAGCATTAAAAACTAATTTAGAAAATGGTAAAGCATTTGATAAATTAGTTGAATTTGTTGCTGCTCAACATGGTGATACTTCTTATATTTTAGATCCATCAAAATTTGAAATGGCTAAAAATATTATCCCAGTTTATGCAAAGGAAGGTGGATTTGTTCATAAAATTAATGCTTTAGCAATTGGAGTTGCTTCAATGCATCTTGGTGGAGGAAGAGAAACTTTAGAAGATGTAATTGATATGTCAGCAGGTATTATTTTAAATAAAAAAATTGGTGATAAAGTTGAAGAAAATGAATTACTTGCAACTTTATACACCAATAAAGATGATATTAATGAAATTAAAGAGAGTGTATTTAATGCATTTTTAATCTCAAAAGAAGAAGTTAATTTAAATAAAGAAAGAATTTTAATTAAATAATTATTTAAATTTTCTTGAATAATATTTCTTAAGTTCAGGAATATTTGAACTTTTAACGTATTTTTCTATTTTTTTATAATTTTCATTCAACGCTTTTTCGTAACTTGAAGAAGCGTTTTCATTTGGAATATAGAATTTAGCGTTTTTTATAGCTTCTGGAAGATATTCTAAATGTGCCCATAAATCTGGCATATCATAAGGATATTTTTCATCTTCTTTTAAAGATACAGGAGTATATTTTAAATATGGTCTTACATCAAGAGGATATTTTTGAGCCATATCCATAGCTCTTCCAATCGCTAAATCAGCTTCTTTTGATTTTGGAGATAAACATAAATCAATGATTGCAACTGAAAGTGGAATAACTGCTTCAGGAAGTCCAACGTATTCACTTGCATCAATTGCTGCTTTTACACGCATACATGCTTGAGGGTTTGCAAGTCCAATATCTTCATATGCAGTTACTAAAAGTCTACGATATAAACTTTGTAAATCGTTTGCAACCATTAATCTTGCAGCATAATATAATGCAGCTTGAACATCGCTACCTCTGATTGATTTTTGCAAAGCACTGACACTATCATAATGACTATCTTCATCCTTATCAGATTGAAGATTTGAGTTCTTTAGTATGTTTTTAGTATATTCTAAGTTGATATTTTGAGCATTAGATGCAATAGATAAAACTTCTAAACAGTTTAAAGCGTATCTAAAATCACCAGCGCTATTTTTAGAAATATACTTTAATGAATCATCATCAATAGAAATTTTATTATTTAATCCTTCTGGATTAGAAATTACTTTTTTTAATCCATCAAATATTTCAAATTCATTTAAAGGTTTAACTTCTAAAATGTGAAGCCTACTACGAATTGCTTTATTAATTGAAATAAAAGGATTAGCAGTAGTTGCACCAATTAAATAAAAAGTTCCATCTTCAACATATGGGAGTAATAAATCTTGCTTATCTTTATTAATACGATGAATTTCATCAATAATAATTATTGAATTATCATGTTTTTTGCATTCTTCAATTGCATTTTCAATTTCTTTTTTATTAGAGGTAACTGCATTTAATTTAATATAAAAAGATTCTAATGAATTAGCGTATGCTTCGGCAATTGTGGTTTTTCCAGTTCCAGGAGGTCCATAAAGAATAAAAGATAATGGAGTTTTTGATTTTATAGAATTATATAAAAATCCATTTTCTCCAATTATTTCTTTTTGTCCAATAATATCTTCGATTTTTTTAGGCCTTACTCTAAAAGCTAATGGTTTTAACATGCATTTATTATATAATTTTTAATTAAAATATTGTAGAATAATGAGTATGAAATTATTAATTCAATGTGTAGATCACGCAAGTGTGACAATAGATAACTCTTTATATTCTAAAATTAATAAAGGATATTTAGTATTTGTATCTTTTACTTTTGGAGATACAGAAGAAATTATGGATAAAATGATTACTAAATTATTAAATTTAAGAGTATTTCAAGATGAATTTGGCAAAACAAATTTATCTTTAAAAGATGTTAATGGAGAAATATTAAGTGTTTCTCAATTTACTTTATATGCAAATATGAAACATGGAAATAGACCATCATTTACTGATTGTTTAACTCCAAGTGTTGCAAATGATTTATATAGTAAATTTAATTTAAAAATTAAAGAATTAGGATATTCTTTAAAAACAGGTGTATTTGGAGCAGATATGAAAGTAGAACTTGTTAATGATGGTCCATTTACAATAATTTTAGATTCAAAGGAAATTTTAAAATGAAAGTAATGTTAGGTTTATCAGGCGGCGTTGATAGTGCTGTTGCTGCTTATTTATTAAAAAAACAAGGTCATGAAGTTATTTGCTGCTTCATGCGTAATTGGGATTCATTAGCAAATAATGATTATTTAGGAAATCCTACAGTAGATAATTCAATTTGTCCTCAAGAACAAGATTTTTTAGATGCAAAAGATGTTGCAGATAGACTTGGACTTAAAATGATGAGAATTGATTTTATTAAAGAATATTGGGATTATGTTTTTAGTTATTTTTTAGATGAATATAA
>CAVKAB010000012.1:0-15060 GCA_963653985.1 Bacteroidaceae bacterium | reverse complement strand
AACTCTATTTATTTTTAAACAAGTTTAATTGTATAATTTTTATATGAAAGAAAATCGAATTAGAAAATTAAATATAATCTCTTTAATTATAAATTACTTATTATTTATAATGACTTTTGGCTCTTGGCTTTATATGTTTTTTTCTCAAAATGGGTTATTATCATCTTCTGGGTTTGAATCATTAAAATATTTTACCGTACTTTCAAATCTTTATCTTGGAATTACAAGTTTAATTGTTGCTATTTGTAGAACTATAAACATTATCAAAAATAAGCAAGACATAAGTATTCATGTTGCTACATTAAATTTTACAGGTGTCATACAAGTTACAATTACTTTTTTGGTAGTTTTATGTTTACTTGCTCCAAGATCAGCTCAAAATGGAAATTTTTTTGAACCATATATGGGTGCAAATTTATTTATGCATTTAATAGTTCCTTTAGTTGCTATTTTAAACTATATATTTATAGAACATACGCCAAAAATTAGAGGTCGAAAATTATTTTATACTGTTTTTCCTATTTTAGCTTATGGAATATTCTATATATTAAATTATTTCAATCATTTTACAGGCCAAGATTTTGATGGGAAAATTACTTATGATTGGTATGGTTTAATATTAAAAGATACTCCTTTATATATAGCAAAATTAATTTGTTTATTTATATTAGGAACATATTTATTAACTATAATTATTTATTATTTAAATAAATTAGCGGATAAAAAAATCGCTAAGCTTGAAGCTTAGCGTTTTTCTTTGCGTTTTTATATTCGTTAATTGTACAAAAAATAACACCCAATAAAACAAATCCAATTGATATATATAATGTAAAATATGGTTTATCTTGACATATTAATATCGAAAGTACTGCTCCTAAAACCGGGTTTATACCATAATAACAAGACGCAATCCCTGCACCAATATTTTTAGAAACAATAACCAATAAACATATTGCAATTCCATAACAGAAAAAGCCAACAATAAACAAATATAAAATATGATAATAGTTTTCAATACTATTAATTTCCCCAAAACAAAATCCTAAAATTAAAGTAATAATACCAGTTGATAAACTCTTAAAAAGAACAACTTTTTTTGCATCACAATTAACTTTTTTATTTAAATTATTTTGAATTCCCCATAATAAACATGGAATTATGATAAAAATTAAATCTACTGAAAAGTTAAATCCATTTTCATTAACAGACGTTAAAGCACATGCAATAAATATAAAAAGTAATCCAAACCATCCAAAAATACCAACTTTCTCTTTAAAAAATATGATTGCAAAAATAAAAGTTAAAACAGTTTGTAAAGATAATAGTAAACTTGCAGTATCTCCACTTACTTTATTTAACCCATACATTAATGAAATACTTGCTAAAATGTCAGTTAAACAAATTGCAATTAAATATGGTATTTCTTTTTTTGTTAATTTTTGTTTTTCTTTATTTTTCTTAGTAAAATGCTCGATTATTAGAATAATTGCCATTGCTACAACTGCCCCAAAATAAAGGGAACTTGATTTAAAAAATGTTGGAACTGTTGAAGAAAACATTGATATAAAAGGCACACTAAATGAATAAATTAATGCAGCACCTAAAACAAGTGAAATATTTTTTAAATTATACTTAAAATTCATATGAAAAATTATACCAAAAATGTATTGAAATTTCTTTGAAAATAAGAAAAAATTTCAATAATTATTTTCACGTGAAAATAATTTTTAATAATTAAATTCTTTGCATTTTATCCTTAATTCATATATTATTTTATCGCTTTAAATTATATTTTGTTGAGGTTAAAAATGATTGATAAAAATTTGATAAAACTATTAGGAAAAGATAAAAAATACTTAATTTATTTAGTGCTTTTGAATATATTTTCTTTAATTTTAAATTTAGGAATTGCTTTTAGTATTTGTTATGTTATTGAGATTTCTTTGCAAAATAAAAATAATATTACTTTTTCTCTTTATTATATTCCATTAATTATATCTATAATAATTTTAATATTACGTTTTATTACTTATATTTTAATTGGGAGATGTAAAGCTATACTTGGTGAAAAATCTAAAGAGCATTTAAGGAATGAAATATTTAATAAAGTCATGATTTTAGGAAACAGAAAGAACGAAGATTTATCTCTTGCAAGTTTAACTCAAGTTTCGATTGAAGGTGTTGAACAATTAGATCTTTATTATTCTGAATATTTACCTCAATTCTTTTTTGCAATGATTTCTCCAATATTCTTATTTATAATCTATTGTTTCATTAATCTTTATAGTGCAATTGCTCTTTTAGTCGCAGTCCCTTTAATTCCAATGTCTATTATTGCAGTAAGTAAATACGCTAAAAAAATATTTGCAAAATATTGGGATGAATACACTCATATGGGAGATGCTTTTTTAGACAATATTTCAGGAATGAAAGAATTAAAAATTTTTAATGCAGATGAAATGTACGAAGATAAAATGGTAAATGAAGCAGAATCTTTTAGAAAAATTACCATGAAAGTATTAACTATGCAACTTGCATCTACCACAATTATGGATCTTGTTGCATATGGAGGAGCAGGTATTGGTATTTCAATTGCTCTTGCTACTACTTCTCAAATTACTTTTCTTCCATTTTCAATTCCAACATTAGTTTTATTTTTAGTATTAACAGGGGTTGATTTCTTTTTACCTTTAAGACAATTAGGAAGTGCATTCCATATTTCAATGAATGGTGCAACTGCTGGTAGAAAAATATTAAAGTTGTTATCACTAAAAGAACCAACTTGGGGAAAAGAAGAAATTGATAATGATAATATAAAAATTTCAAATCTTTCTTTTAAATATTCAGATTCTAATGAATACGTATTAAAAAATATTAATCTTAATATTAAATCTCATTCATTAACTAGTATTGTTGGTGAATCAGGTAGTGGTAAATCTACATTAGTTTCTTTACTTAGTGGTTTTAAAAAAGGATATGAAGGATCGATTTTATATGGTAATAAAGAATTAAATACTTTATCAAGAGATTCATTATTAAAACATATTTCCATTATTAGTTATGATACATTTATTTTTCATGATACTATTAAAAATAACTTTCTTTTAGCAAATAAAAACATAACCGATGAAGAAATTATCAATTATCTTAAACAAGTTCATTTAGAAAATATAATTTCAAAAAAAGAAAGCTTAAATTATATGATTGAAGAAAATGCACAAAATTTATCTGGTGGAGAAAGACAAAGACTAGCGTTTGCAATTGCTTTAGCTTCTAATAAAGATATTTATTTCTTAGATGAAGCAACAAGTAATGTTGATAAAGAAAGTGAAGAAATTATCATGAATAATGTAAAAGAATTATCAAAAAATAAGACTGTTTTCATGATTTCTCATCGTCTTGCTAACGTTTATTTTAGTGATTATATCTATGTTTTAAAAGATGGAAGTATAGTTGAAGAAGGTACAAATGAAGAATTAACTTCATTAAATGGTGTGTTTAGTAATTTAAAATCTAAACAAGAAGAATTAGAAAAAATAAAGGAGTTTAAATAATTTATGCAACAAAAAGTTAGAAGAAACGGCTTATTAATTATGTATAAATTAGTAGCCTTACTAGGAAAATTAGCATATTTAATTATTTTTGCTGTACTATTTGGGTATTTAGGTAACGCTCTTGCGATGTCTGTTATGATTTTTGGATCATTAGGGGTTTGTAAGTTAATTGATCCAAGTTTTATTAACTTAGATTTAAATATTTTAATTACTTTAACTATTATTTCAGGTGTATTAAGAGGATTATTAAGATTTATTGAACAATATTCAAATCATTATATCGCCTTTAAATTACTTGCATGTTTAAGACAAAAAATATTTCACACTTTGAGAAAATTATCTCCTGCAAAACTTGAAACTAAAGAAAAAGGTAATATTTTAAGTATGCTTACTAGTGATATTGAAACATTGGAAGTTTTCTATGCCCATACAATTTCTCCTGTTGGTATTGCAATTTTATCAAGTATTACTGTTTTAACTCTACTTGGAATTTTTGGACACTATTCTCTATCTTTAATAACTTTATTTGGTTATTTATTAATTGGTATTATAGTTCCTTTTGTATCATCTTATTTTTTAAAGAAAAGTGGTTCTTATTACCGTAATGAATTAGGAAAATTCTCAAGTTATTATTTAGATTCTTTAAGTGGCATTAAAGATATCTTATTGAATAATAATCAAAAAGAAAGAAGTCAAAAAATTAACGATAATTCAAAAGAATTAAATAAATTAAGTAAAGATATTAAAACAAAATCAAGTGTTGCAAATGCAATTAATGTATTTTTAGTATCACTTACGACTCTTTCATCATTATTTTTTGGAATTTATTTATTAAGTAATAATCAAATAGATCTTACTAATTTAATATTTTCAATTGTTTTGATTTCATCTTCTTTTGGCCCTATTTTAGCACTTGGATCATTACCTTCAAATTTAACTCAAACTTTTGCAAGCGGAAACCGTATTCTAGATTTATTTGAAGAAAAACCAGCAGTTGATGAAATTTTTAATAAAAATAACATTAATTTTGAATCTTTAAAATTAAATAATGTTTCTTTCTCATACAATAATCAAAATGTTTTAAATAGTGTCTCATTAAATATTAATAAAAATGAAATTATTGGAATTGAAGGAGATTCAGGGAGTGGAAAATCTACTTTATTAAAATTAATTTTAAGATTTTATGAAATCAATAATGGTTCAATCAAATTTAATAATAAATTTGATATAAAAGATATTAATTCATCATCATTACATAATAACATTGTCTTAGTATCTCAAGATACTTATTTATTCGATGATACAATATTAAATAATTTATTAATCGCTAATCCAAACGCTACTAAAGAAGAAATTGATGAAGCATGTAAAAACGCCCATATTTATGATTTTATTAATTCTTTAGATGATGGAATCAATACAAGAGTTGGATTACTTGGAGATAGAATTAGTGCTGGAGAAAAACAAAGAATTGGACTAGCAAGAGCATTTTTATCAGATGCAAATCTTATTTTATTAGATGAACCAACAAGTAATGTTGATGTTATGAATGAATCAATTATTCTTAATAGTTTACAAGATATAAAAAATACTAAAACAATCGTTTTAGTAAGTCATAGAAAATCTACATTATCTATCTGTAATAAGATATATAAAATGGAAAATGGAGTATTAATCAATGAAGAATAAAGAATTAAAAGCTTGGGAAAAGCAAAAAAAGATGATTCCTATAATGATTAAAATGTATTGTCATCACGCTCATCATACAAAAGGAAATAATATTTGTAATGAATGTAAAGAATTAACAGAATATGCTTTATTTAGACTCGAAAAATGTCCTTTTAAGAAAAATAAATCATTCTGTTCAACATGCAAAGTTCATTGTTATACTCCAGAAAATAGAGAAAAAATTAAAAAAGTAATGAGATATAGTGGTCCTATGCTTTTATTCTCTCATCCTATATATGCAATATCTCATGTAGTACAAACTATAAAATATAAAAGAAAAACAAAGAAAGAAAATAAAACAAAGTAAAGAAAAACCTGTTCACTAAATAAAAGAACAGGTTTTTTTAATAATTTTTAGTTATTTTCTGGTTTTAAGCATAAAAGCAAAATGCCACCAATTAAACTTCCAAAGAAGATATTAACAACACCTAATGCAACAGGTTTTTTGCTAATTGGATTTTTTACTTTCTTTAATGATAATACTGCGATAACAATTCTTACAATTTCCCAAACTAAGATAAAACTGTAATAAACTGTAATTGTAGTAATAATAGCATTACGACTTGCTTCATCTAAACTGGATCCACCATTTTGGTTAATCAATGCATCAATGATTTGATTACTTCCTGTAGCAATTCCAACAAGAACAAAGACTAAAAGAATGCCAGTAAATACTGCAGCAATAATTGCTAAAATTTCAAATACTTTAATAGCTGTTTTCATATAAATCCTCCTAAATTTGATTTATTATATCATAATATCAAAAAGTAAAACATTTATTTTACAAATTTTAATAAAATGTAAGATATTTCTGTATAAAGAATCAAATTTCCTCACATATTGAAATATAATAATCATTTATGTGTATTTCTTCAAGTCTCCACTTTCTTTTATCAATATTTTGTAAAATTTTAATTTTATCTTTATTTGGTACGATAGAAATTTCATTCATATTAGAAATTAATCCAACTCCTATGGCTTTTAAAAAACTTTCTTTTAAAGTCCAAATCCTTGTAAATGATTCATCTTTATTTTCACTCTTTTCAATAAAATCATTTTCTTCTTCAGAAAAATACTTAGAAGCAAGTTTTTCGTTATATTTTCTTATTTTTTCAACATCACATCCAACTTCCTTTGAAGATATAACTGAAATAGCAATTTCTTCAGAATGAGATAAATTAAACTTAATATCTTTCCTATTTTCAAAAAATAACTTACCAAATTTATCTTCTTTTATTTCTAAATCTTTTTCTTTTAAACTAAATTCTTTTAATCCATTATTTAAAGCAATGCCTGCAGCTAAAGACAAAAGTCTATCTTTCTCTACCTTAAAATTATTAGATTTTTGAATTCTATATTTACTTAATTCTTTAATATCTTCATTTTTAATTGAATTAATATTTACTAAATAAAGTTTTGCCATAATTTATTAAATTATATTCTATATGATAAATTTCTTCCATTTTAAAAGGTTCAGTTTTTATCGCTGAACCTTAACTTTAATTTCTTTTTAAACTTAATGCTGCAACTGTTTCAACATGATATGTCCTTGGGAACATATCAACAAAATCAATTGAATCAATATTATAATTTTTCTTTAATAAATTTAAATCTCTAGCAAGTGTTCCAACATCACAAGAAATATAAACGATCTTTTTTGGATGTGAATTCATTAAAGCTTTAACAACCTTTGCATCTAATCCTTTTCTAGGAGGATCAATAAATACACAATCATATGCCTTTTTCATTAAGAAATTACTAGCATCATCGCATAAAAAATTAGCATTATTGATATTGTTTAATTTCGCATTGTTTTTAGCATCAATAATTGCTTCTTTAACAATTTCAACTCCAATAACATTTTTAACATATTTACTTGCGATTAATGAAATGGTTCCAATTCCACAATATAAATCAACAATTTCATCATCTTTTGTTAATCCTGCTTTAGTTAATGCTAAAGAATAAAGCTTTTCACATTGATCATGATTAACTTGATAGAATGATTTAGAAGAAATTTTAAAATTAACTCCTAAAAGTGAATCATAAATAAAACCTTTTCCAAATAAAACTTCTTCTTTTTCCCCTAAAATAACATTAGTTCTTCTTTCATTAACATTTTGAACAATAGTAGTAATTTCAGGATGTAATTTCTTCAATTCTTTTACAAAATTTGCTTTACTAGGGAAATTCTTTTCACGAGTTACAAGAACAAGCATAATTTCACCAGAAACTTTACCCACTCTAATTAAAATATGTCTAATTGTTCCTTTATCGATATCTTCATTATATGGAGTAATTTTCATTGATTCCATTAACTTTTTGATATCTTGTAATATCGAAACATGAACTTTATCTTCAATAACACATTCAGTAATTGGAATAATATCATGTGATTTCATTTTATAGAAACCATAAACCAATCTTTTTTGTTTATCATATCCAAAAGGTACTTGAATTTTATTTCGATAATAAGTTGGTTCTTCCATTCCAGTAATTGTTGGATTAATAACCTTAATTTTTCCAATTTGAGTTAAAGTTTTAACAGCAGTATTCTTTTTATATTCTAATTCTTTTTCATATAAAAGATTTTGGAAAGAACATCCTCCACATGCAGTAGAACATCCACATAAAGGTTTAATTCTATATGGAGAAAATTTAGTAATTTTTCTAATTTTACCAACATTAAAATCTTTCTTATGATATAAAACTTCAATATCAGCTTCTTCATCAATTAATAAAGATGGTACAAAATAAACAATGCCTTCTTTATCCTTGCATAAGCCTTGTCCATCAAAAGTAAAATCTACACATTTAACTGAAATTGTTTCAATTTTATTCTCTTTTTTAATGTCTTTTCTACATTCTTTCTTATTTTCTTTTTTGTTTATTACTTTTTTCATTTTCTACCTATTGATTTTTAGGCATTAAACCTTTTATATATTCAACTTCTTTATTAGCATCAAGTCGAGGGAATAAAACTTCAGTTTTTGTAACAACTTTGTTATCTAAGATATGAGGATTTTTGATATTTTCATAATCTTTTGATTCATTAACTGCATCTAAAGCTTCAAAAATTACTTTGCTCTTTTCTACTAAAATTGGTTCAAGTAATTTAGTTGAAACAAAGATAATGTATAAAAGATGTGCCATTAAAGATTCTAATTCTTCTTTCTTAGATTCATCTTTTGCTAAATTCCATGGAGCTTCTTCTTCGATTAATTTATTAGCTCTATTTAATAAATTCATTACATCAATAATTGCTTCAGTAACTTTTAAATCATCCATTTTAATTTCATAATTAGAAATAGTTAATTTAATTAATTCTTCAACTTCATTATCAAATTGAGAAATATTTGATTTAAATTCTGGGACTTTTCCTTCAAAATATTTGCTTACCATTGAAATTGATCTTGAAACTAAATTACCAAAGTTATTAGCAAGATCCATATTAACTCTTTCAACATATTGTTCAGGAGTAAATTGACCATCTTGTCCAAAAATAATTTCACGAGCTAAATAATATCTAACTGTATCAACACCATATTTTTCAATTAATGGGTATGGTGAAATAACGTTTCCTTTTGATTTTGACATTTTTCCATCTTTCATCATGAGTAACCCATGAACAAATACTCTTGATGGTGCTCTTAAATTTAATGCAAATAAGAATTCAGGCCAATAAATTGTATGGAATCTTGTAATATCTGCACCAATAACGTGAACAATTTCACAATCAGGATTTTGCCAGAATTTTTGGAATAATGAATCGTCTTCACTTCTATAACCTAATGCACTAATATAATTAATTAAAGCATCAAGCCAAACATAAGCAACATGTCGATCATCTTCTAAAATTGGAACACCCCATTTAAAAGATGTTCTTGAAACACATAAATCTTCAAGACCTGGTTTAATAAAGTTATTAACCATTTCATTTTTTCTTGAAACTGGGGTAATAAATTTATCTTGATCAAATAATTTATTTAATTCATCTAAGTATTTAGTAGTTTTAAAGAAATAGCAATCTTCGTGTGATTTTTCAACTGGTCTTCCACAATCAGGGCAAATATGATTTTCACCAACTTGAGTATCAGTCCAGAAAGATTCACAAGGAGTACAATACCATCCTTCATAACTTCCTAAATAAACATCATTATTTTTAACAAATGTAGAAAAAATAGATTGAACACATTTAATGTGTCTTTCTTCACTTGTTCTAATAAAATCATCATTAGAAATTTCTAATTTTTCCCATAAAACTTTAAAATTAGCAACAATTTTATCAACATATTCTTGAGGTTCTAAACCTTCTTTTTTAGCATTTTTTTCAATTTTTTGACCATGTTCATCAGTGCCTGTTAAAAAGAAAACATCATATCCTCTCATTCTTTTGTAACGAGCAATAATATCACTTATTGTAGTACAATAAGCATGACCAATATGAGGGTTTCCACTAGGATAATAAATAGGTGTAGTAATATAAAAACATTTTTTATTCATATCATTTTCTCCAAATCTTTAATATTTTATCATTTTTAAACATACAATTAAATTAAAGACATCAAATTCTATTGAATTTTATCAAATAATTCTTTAAATAATATTTTCCAAGAATTAATAATATTTTCTTCTTGATATTTTTCACTTAATTTAAAGGTTGATTCCTTTAAACTTCTTAATTTTTCTTTATTAGATAAAGTTTCTATAATTTTATCTGCGAATAATTCCGGATTGTTACTATCAATTACATATCCATTAACATCATTTTTCATAATTGAATTTGTAGGATCACTCATTTCTTTCCAAATAACAGGAATTGATAAAGTATTTGCTTCAATAACTGTTAAAGGAAATCCTTCAAATTTAGATGTAATCAAATATAAATCACTTTCTAAATAATAAGGTTCAAGTTTTGAAATACCAGATATTAAATGAACATTACATAAGTTATTCTTTTCAATATATTTTTCCATCTTTAACTTTAAAGATCCACTTCCATATATATTAAAAGTATAGTTAAATTTTCTTTTATCTAATTCTTTTGCAATTTTAAGTAACATCATTGGATCTTTTTGATCTTCAAATCTACATACAGAAATCAAAGTATTATTATGATATTCGAAATTCTCTTTACGTTTAAATCTTGAAGGATTATATATTACGGAACTATTGAATTTATTCTTTTTATCGATATTTTCTTTAGTAGATTCACTTAAAAATATATAATAATTAGGTTTTTTTGATATTAATCTAAATAATTTAGATACAAAAGATTTATATAATTTTGAATTAAAATGAAAATGTTGAACAATAAATCTATTTGATGGTGCAAATATCAATAATTCGCCACTAGCAAAAATAAATATATCATCTTTTGAAGATAAGTTTTCTAATTGTCTTCTAATTTTAAATCTTTTAAAAATATATGTATTTAAACAAGAAAATAGTAATTTAATTGCTTTCCAATACTCTTTATTTTCTATTTTTTTATTAAAATTTAAATCAAATTGAGATATTTCATCCTTAAAATTTATATCTTCAATAATAACTTTTTCAGGTAAATCATATTTAATTTTACTTTTATCTACTTTTGAAAATGGAATAAGATGTATTTCATAATCATTTTGTAACATTTTAATGATTTGAAGGGTAACCATTTCAGTTCCACCTATATTATTTAATTGTTGTAAACACCAATAAATTTTTTTCATAAATATATTATATAAAAAAATACCTACATAACGTAGGTATTAATTTACTTTTTAAATCCGTATTTTTTGTTGAACTTATCAACTCTACCATCACTTTGAACAAATCTTTGTTTGCCTGTATAGAATGGGTGGCAATTGTTACATGTATCAACTCTGATTTCTTTTAATGTTGATTCTGTTTCAAATGTTTGACCACAAGAAACACATGTGACTGTGCATTTGTGATAAGCTGGATGAATTCCTTTTTTCATTTCTCTTAACTCCTTCTGCCTTAATCAATACAATGATTAAAGAAAGCATATGTGAAAATAATATACAAAAACTATAACTAAAAATCAACTAGTTTTTTAAGAAATATCGATTTAATGCCTATTTTTTCTCTAATAAAGAAGAATAGATTTCTTTTAAAGACGCTCCAATCTTACTAATTTCTCTTTCTTTAGCAACAATATAACCATTTTCAGTAATTTCTTTTGTATCTGTAGAACAAATTTTATTAATTAAATCTACAAATTCATCGTTATTTTTACCTTTAAAACAGTTAACTCCATCAGTTAACCAATCTTTATAAACGCCAATATCTCTAATTAATAAAGGTGAATGACTTGCTAATGCTTCTAAAGCAACAATTCCTTCAGTTTCAAGTAAAGAAGGGAAGAAAGTAACATTACAAGCTAAGAATGCACCTTTAATAACATCACTATCAATGTATCCTGGCATTACCATGTTTTTAGGTAAATGTTTCATCGCTTTTACATTTTTAATTGGTAAAAGAATTTCTTTTAATCCACCAAACCAAATAAATGTAACTTCAGGCATTTTTTTAGCACATTCAATAAAATCAAAGAATCCCTTTCTTTCAAATGGAATACCCACTCCAATAACAATCTTATTTTCTTTAGAAAGGTTAAAATAATCATAGAATTTCTTTATTTTATCTTCATTATATAAATAATCATTTAAATCTATACCATTTGATAAAGGAATGACCTTACAATTTACACCTTTATAATTTTGAATAACATTTGCTGAAAATTTAGTTGGAGAAATCATTAAATCTGCATTTCGATACATTTTCATAATATGATGAGATGTATAAATATTTGCAAGTTTCCAACATCTAAAACTACCAGCCATATCTTCAACAATACTATGTCCATGAATGATTACTGGGATTCCTTTCTTTTTACATTTTTTTAAGACCTTATAAGATTTAGCCCAATATGTATTGATATGAGCAATATCATAAGTATCATTTGGATCTAATGTATATTCAATACCATTACTTTCTAATGCTTTTATTTGTAATTTTAAAGCTCTTCCAATTCCACTTTTAGTAATCAAGTTATAATTTTGAAAATATAATAAAACTTTCATGTTATAACCTCCTTAATTAAAATAATTTTAACATTATAAAATCTTAAAATTAACTACTTTCTAATCTTTATCTATAAATTTGTGTTTTATTAAAACACGTATAATTTATAAAATTTTGAATATTTTTAATGCAAATTATATTTAAAACAAGGTATGTAAAGAATATTTTTACAAAATGTAAAGCAAACTTTACATTAAAAAGATGTTTTTTCTTTACAAAAATTTGAAACCATTTAAAATTTAATCATTGGAGGCAATAAAATATGTTAAGTAAAAAATTAGCTTTAGAAGTTATTAATGCTGCAACAAGTACAGGTGCTGATTTTGCTGAAATTTATTATGAAGATACACACAATAAATCATTCTCAGTTGATAATGGCGAAGTCGAAGCAATTAATGACTCAACAACATATGGTGTAGGTTTAAGACTTTTATGTAAATTCCAAAGTGTTTATGGCTACACAAATGATTTAAGCAAAAAATCATTATTAAAATTAGCTCACGATTTAGCAGCTTCTTTTAATGAAAAAAGATCTGTTAATGAAATAGATTCCTTTAAAAAGGTTAGAGTAAAGAATATTCATAAGGTAGAACGTCCTGCATCACAAGTACCAGAAGCAGAAATTATCAATTTCTTAAAAGATACAGGAAATATCATTTCTTCTTATGATAAGAGAATTATTAGAGTTCAAACAAATTTCTTAAATTGGACAAGTGATGTCACAATTTATAATAGTGATGGTAAATGTTGGAATACAAAAAGAGAATATTCACGTTTAGCTCTCGCTAGTGTTGCTAGTGAAAATGGCAAAATTGAAACAAGATTTGATGGTCCAGGTACACAAGCAGGTTTTGAATACTTTACTCGTGATTTAGACGTTAAGGCATTAGCAAAAAATAACGCAGAAAAAGTTATTTTAATGTTAGAAGCAAAAGAATGTCCAAGTGGTAAATTCCCAGTTATCATCGGAAATGGTTGGGGTGGCGTTATCTTCCATGAAGCTTGTGGTCACCAACTTGAAGCAACTTCAGTTGCAAAAGGTTTAAGTGTTTTCTCAGGTATGAAAGGTCAACAAATTGCAAGTCCAATCGTTAGTGCATATGATGATGGATCATTATCAAATGAATGGGGTAGTGGTAACCTTGATGATGAAGGTGGAGTACCTCAATGTAATGAACTTATCAAAGATGGTGTCTTAACAGGTTACTTAATTGATAATTTCAATGGTAGAAGAATGGGCGAAAAAGGAAATGGCGCTTCAAGACGTCAATCTTATAAATTTGAACCAACTTCTAGAATGTCAAATACATATATTGCTCCAGGTAAATCAACACCTGAAGAAATTATTGCTAATACAAAATTAGCTTTATATGCTGTTAGCTTTGGTGGTGGTAGCGTTAATCCAGCTACTGGTGATTTCAACTTTGGCTGTAACGAAGCTTATATTGTTAAAGATGGAAAAATTCTTTGCCCAGTTAGAGGTGCTACACTCGTTGGAAATGCAAAAGACATTTTAAAACATATTGATATGGTTGGAAATGATGTCGCATTTGGTTGTGGTATGTGTGGTAGTGTCAGTGGTTCAATTCCAGTTAATGTTGGACAACCTACTATAAGAATTGATGAAATCGTTGTTGGTGGTAGAGGAGGATCTATCGATGAATTTTAAAAAGTTTTTAGCACTTGCTAAAGAAAGTGGCATTGAAGAATGTGAAATTGTTGGTAATAAATCAGCAAATCTTTCATTCTCATTATTCCATGGTGAATTAGATAATTATTCATCTTCTTCATCAACTAGCTTTATTGCTCGTGGTATTTATAAAGGCAAAATGGGCCTTGTTAGAACAGAAAAAGATGAAAAAGATTCTCCAAAAGAATTAGTTGAAGCAATTAAGAAAAATTCACAATTAATTGAAAAGAAAGAAGAACCAATTATCTTTAAAGGAAGCAAAAAATATTCACGTAAAAATGTTTATTCTAAAGCTTTAGAAGAATGGGATACAAAAGATAAATTAGAAAAATTACATAAATTAGAAGATTTATTAAAATCATTAGATCCAAGAGTTACAGAAGTTGAAGTTACTTATAGTGAATCATCAAGTGAATCACAACTTGCAAATTCACATGGATTAAATTTAAAGAATAAATCAAATTACTTCTATTTCTCAGGAAGTGTTGTTGTAAAAGAAGGAGACGAAGTAAAATCTGGTGGAGATATCTTCTTAGATAGTGATCCTTCAAAATTTGATTTAGAAAAATTTGCTAAAAAGATTGTTGAAGAAGCAGTTTCTCAATTACATGCTACTCCAATTGGTAAAGCAAGAAAGACAAAGATGGTTTTAAACCAAGATTGTGTTTCAAGTTTATTAAGTGCTTTACTTTCAAACCTTTCAGCAGAATCAATTCAAAAACATACATCATTAATGGAAGGTAAATTAAACGAACAAATCGTTTCTAAAAAAATTAGTGTTGATGAAAAACCATTAACTAAAAACTGTTTCTTCCAATATTTCGATGATGAAGGGGTTGCATGTTACGATAAGAAGGTTATCGATCATGGTAAATTATTAACATATTTCTATAACTTAGAAACTGCTAAAAAAGATGGCGTTGAATCAACAGGTAATGCTGCTAGAATGGGTGGTAAAATGGGTATTGCATTTGATAATATCGTTTTAAAACCAGG
>CAVKAB010000011.1:0-15479 GCA_963653985.1 Bacteroidaceae bacterium | reverse complement strand
ATGTTTAAAGGGAGTGCTAAACTTATAAATATGGAAACTGGATTGGGATCATATTATTCTTTAAAAAAAGCAAGTTTAAATAAAAATACTAATTATTTATTAATGATTTCTTTTGATGAAGATTCAAGTTGCTATTATTTTGATGAATTTTTACCTTTTAAAATAGAAACAAAAGTTAATAATAATTACGAAAGTTATTATGTTATGCCTAAATATGATAATAATTTAAAATCGAACGTTCTTGAAAAAATATTTTAAAAACCATTAAAAGAATATTCTAAGGAAATCAAATAATAAAACATTTGAATATAATGTTAATTTATAATTATTTTTTAAATGAATATAATGGAGATTGTTCTTTTTACTTTCATGATTTTAAAGTAGATGAAGGGCTGATTAATAAATGTAAAATGACATATTCTTTGAAACTAGATAAAAATTTTGGAATTAATCTTTATAATGCTTCTTTAAAATTAGTTCTTCTAATATTTAATTGAAATTGAATTTAGTGAACCTGGATTTACATATTACTTTGATGAATATATGCCTTTTAGAATTAATTTTGATTTTAATATGAGAGATGCAAAATATATTTTCCCTCAAAATGAATCAAGTAGTTATTCAAAAGTACTATCTAAAATATTCTAAATTTGTTAAGAAATTGTTTCAATAAGAGTTAAAGAAAAAGAGGTTAAAAAATAGAGAAAAAAATGTTTAAAAAATGAGCACAAAATTTACAAAAATTTTTAAAAATTTATTTTTTAAATAAATAGCATATTTATCGTATTTTTTCTAAAAAAGACGTGTCAAAAAACTTGACGCGTTTTTTGATGTTAAAAAAATGCTTGTTTTTTTTATAAAAAATCATTATATTTTTCTCATTAAAAAAGTTTTTTTATTGCTTTTTTAAAAGGGAGAAATGAAATGGAAGATATTAACATTATTGAACTTAAAAATGTTTCTAAAATCTATGACAACGACATGACTGCCGTAGATAACTTTAATTTTTATGTTCGTAAAGGTGAGTTTGTCACTTTTTTAGGTCCTTCTGGTTGTGGGAAGTCAACAACTTTAAGGATGATTGCTGGCTTTGAGTTTCCAAGTAAAGGAGAAATTTTATTATCTGGTAAAGATATTTCTAATTTACCTCCAAACAAAAGACCAATCAATATGGTTTTCCAACGTTACGCGTTATTTCCACATCTTGATGTTTACGATAATGTCGCTTTTGGATTAAGACTTAAAAAAATACCAGTTGCTTTAAAAGATAATTCTGGTAACCCTGTTTTAAAAATTGATAAAAAGAAAATTAAAGAAATTAAATCCGAAATATCTTTAATCAAAAGAAAAAAACATATGGGAGATGAAGAAAAGCAAGAAAAACTTGAAAAATTAAATGATGAACTTAGTAAAGCTAAGTCAACTCCTGTTCAAGCATATAAGTATAAGAAATTAACAAATAAAGAAATTGACGAAAAAGTTGCAAGAGCTTTAAAAATTGTTGATTTAGATTCTCTTGAAGATCGTAATATCAATACTTTAAGTGGTGGTCAACAACAAAGAGTTGCAATTGCAAGAGCAATTGTTAATGAACCAACAATTCTTTTACTTGATGAACCTTTAGGTGCTTTAGATTTAAAGATGCGTAAAGATATGCAAATTGAATTAAAAGAAATGCACACTAAATTAGGTATTACTTTTATTTATGTTACTCACGATCAAGAAGAAGCTTTAACAATGAGCGATACAATTGTTGTTATGAAAGATGGTGTTATTCAACAAATTGGTAAACCTAAAGATATTTACGATGAACCAAAAAATGCTTTCGTTGCAGACTTTATTGGAGAAAGTAATATCTATAACGCTACAATTGTAGGAGAAAAGAAAGTTAGATTCTTAGATTATAACTTTGAATGTTTAGATATATTCCCATTAAATGAAAAAGTTGATGTTGTTATTCGTCCTGAAGACATCATTATTACAAATGAAAATGATGGAATGATTAAAGGTAAAATTGCTAATAAGATTTTCAAAGGCTTAAATTACCAATATATTGTTTTAATTGGTAAAAATGAAGTTATGGTTAAATCCACTAAAGAATACGATGAAGGTATTACTGTTGGATTAATTATTGAAAAAGATTCAATTCATATCATGAAAAAAGACTTCACAATGAATATCTATACTGATGCTTGGATTAATAAAGAAAACCAAGTTATGATTGATGAAGTTGCATTTGATTGTAATGTTGCTCAACTTGTTGAACAAGGTGTAGTTGATGAAGATGGTAATGTTACTGATAAAAAGAAGAAAGTTTATAACTTTAATGATGCAGATGTCGTAGCAGAAGTACCATTAGATAAAATTGAAATTGTTGATGATATTGAAAGCGAAAAAGCAATTATTGTTGGAGAAATTGTTGATAGTGTCTATAAAGGAGATCACTACCAATATATTATTAGAACTGAAAACGAAGAAGATTTCGTTTGTGTTTCTCCATATACTTACAATTTAAATGATAAAGTTGGTGTTTATATTGCAAAAGAAGATATTAAATTAAGATTAAAGAAAGAGGCATCCAACTATGAAATTTAGTTTAAAAAGAAAGAATCTTTGTATTCCTTATTTCATATTTTTAATTCTTTTTATTGTTTTACCAATTTTGTTTATTGTTTATTATGCATTTACTGATTCAAATGGTAATTTTACATTTGATGCATTAGTAAGTTTCTTTACATCTACTAATAAATTGAATGTTTTAATCCAATCATTACTTTTTAGTGTTATTAATACAATTATTTGTTTAGTACTTGGATATCCAATTGCATATATTCTTGCAAGTAAAAAATATAATTTTAATTATGTTGTTGTTATGCTTTTTGTTATGCCTATGTGGATTAATTTCGTCTTACGTACTGGTGCTACTCGTGATGTTTTAACTTTTATTGGATTAAGTGGTGGAAAATATCCATACACTGCAACTTTAATTGGACTTGTTTATAACTATTTACCATTTGTTATATTACCTTTATATTCAACAATGTTAAAAATTGATAAACAACAAGTTGAAGCTGCAATTGATTTAGGATGTAATAGATTCCAAACATTTACTAAATCAATTTTCCCTCAAACAATTCCAGGAGTAGTTAGTGCTGCTCAAATGGTTTTTATGCCTACTATGTCAAGTTATGTTATTCCTGAAATTTTAAGTGAAGGAAAGATTGTTTTATTTGGTAATTCTATTTATTTAGGATTCTCAAATTATCAATGGAATAGTGCATCATTTATGGCAATTATTATGTTATTTATTGTAACTATTTCCATGCTTTTAACTCGTAACTTTACAAGTAAAGACGAGAAGGAGGAAGGAGCAAGATGGTAAGAAAAGTTTTTGGATATTGTTATCTTTATTTAATGCTTCTTTTAATGTATGTCCCTATTTTAGTTTTAATTGCATATTCTTTTACTAATACTACATACATTGGTCAATGGAGTGGTTTCTCTTTAGAACTTTATTCTAAATTATTCCAAAGCGAAGAAATTATGGTTGCTTTAGGAAATACTGTTATTATTGCAGTAATTAGTGCTATTTGTTCTACAGTTCTTGGAACATTAGGAGCAATTGGTGCATTCTATAGTAAAAAAAGAACTAGAGGAATTATTGAAAACTTAAATCAAATTCCAGTTGTTAATGCTGAAATTGTTATGGCATTATCTTTAGTTGTTATGTTTGTATTTTTAGGAAATACAATCTTCCATACTCAACTTTTTAGTTTCTGGACTTTATTAATTGGACATATTATTATTTCTGTTCCTTTTGTATATTTAAATGTTAAACCTAAATTACAACAAATGGATCCATCTTTATATGAAGCTGCAATGGATCTTGGATGTAGTCCAAGAAAAGCTTTAAACAAAGTTATTGTTCCTTCAATTTTACCTGGTGTTATTAGTGGATTCTTGCTTTCAATTACATTATCTTTAGATGATTTTATTGTTACAGTATTTACTCGTGGAAGTGGTCTTTTAAGTGGTGATAAAGCAATTGAAACTTTATCAACTTTAGTACAAGCTAAAATTAAAAAAGGTCCAATTCCTCCAGAAATGAGAGCGCTAACTACTATTATTTTCTTAATTGTTTTACTTTGTGTTGTATTAATTACAATTTATCAAAATAAGCAATCAAAGAACAAAAAGAAAAGGAGAAATTATTAATATGAAGAAAATTACTACATTTTTATCATTATCTTTAACTTCTCTATTTTTAGTAAGTTGTAATTCTTATAAGACTGAATTAATTGATAATGATAATTCTAAAATATTAATTCATGTTTTGAATGCTGAAGATTATATTGATATGTCATTGCTTGATACTTTTAGTGATTATATTTATGAAAGAGATCATAAAAGAGTACAAGTAATTTATGATACATATGATACTAACGAAACAATGTATAATACTTTAAAAACTGGTAAAACTAGTTATGATGCTGTTTGTGCTAGTGATTACATGGTAGAAAGACTTGCAAATGAGAATAGTTTACATGAATTTAATTATGATAATATTACTTATTACAAAGACTATGTTTCTAGTTTTTTTACAAGTTTTGATAGTGATGAAGGTAAACTTAATAATGTTACCTTAAAAAACGGTAAGGAATTAAAAGACTATGCTTTAGGATATATGTGGGGAACATTAGGAATTATCTATAACCCTGATTATATTTTAAAAACCAATAGTTCAATCATTAATAACGACTCTAGATTTAAAGGGTTAAGTTATGATGAACAAAAAGAATTAATTATTGAACTTTTTAATAGTGATGATGGATATTCTTTATTCTGGGATCCTATTTTAAATAAAACTCAATCTATTAAAGATTCTATGCGTGATACATACGCTTTAGGTACTTTTGAAGTATATAAGGATTATTTTTTAAACACTAATGATGATTATGAAACTCGTAATAAGAAATTTAATAGTTGTGATAATGAATCTATTAACTTAGTTAAAGAAAAATTAATTGAACTTAAAGATAATATCTTTGGATTTGAAGTTGATAGTGGAAAAAACGACATTGTTACTCAAAAAATTGGTGTTAATTTAGCTTGGAGTGGTGATGCAGTTAACTCTATCAATAGAGGATATTACGCTGATGATGATTGGACAATTCCTAGTGATAATCCAGTTGAACTTTATTATTCAATTCCTTCAATTGGTGCTAATATTTGGAGTGATTGCTGGTGTTTACCACTTCACGAAGATAGTTATTATACAAGTGATGAATATAAATATACTCAAGATTTTTTAGATTTTTTATCAAATCCTGAAAATGCTGTATTAAATCAATCATATAATGGTTATACAAGCGTTATTGCATCAAATGATAATTTTGAAGATGATGAAGACACAAGTAAAATTATGCTTGCATATCTTCTTTATTCTTATGATTTAAGTGATGGAATCGAAGATGAAGATTTAGAATCATATGATGAATATGATATTACTCCATTCTTTTCTTTTGATGAAGAATTTGAACTTGATTTAACTTATTTAAGTGAAGATATCATGGAAGATGAAGGAGAAGATATTGATTCAAGAGTCTTCAAATTTGAAAAAGACGAAAATGGAGAAGTAAGAATAATTATTCATACTGATTTATCTTCATTAGAAGGAAGGGCTTTAAAGGCTCAATATCCAAGTGCAGATGATATTGATAGATTATATTGTATGAGTGATTATGGATCACAAAATGATAAAATCTTACAAATGTGGGAAGATGTTAAAGTTAATCCTCTTCCAATTTGGATTACAATTTCTTTAATTGCATTCGTAGTATTTGTTTTAGGATATCTTGGAAGTTATAAACTTATTAGAATGTATAAATTAAAACAAAGAAAGAAATTAAGAGAACAAAATTAAAAAAATAAGGTGATAAATGTAGAATTTATCACCTTTTCATTAGGAAACTATCAATAAAAAAATCTAGATTAAATCTAGATTAATTTAATAAAATGGAGCTTCCTAGCGGATTCGAACCACTGATCATTGAGTTGCAGTCAATTGCCTTACCAGCTTGGCTAAGGAAGCATTGCTATAATATTATAGCAACTTTCTTTATTAAATCAAGTTTTTTATTTAAGAGTGGAATTAATAATCAAATAAGATTATATTATTAAAGTATGAATGAATTAGAAATTAATAAAACTTATGAAGTTATAGATTTAAAAACATTTAAAAAACGTAAACAATTTGAATGGTTTAATACTTTTTTAGATCCTACTTTTGGATTTAATGTTAAAATGGATGTTACAAATTTATTAGAAAAATCCCATCAAACTAATACATCTTTCTTTATAAATATGCTTTATTGTGTTACTAAAGGAATGAATAAAGTTGAAGAATTCCATTATCGAATTGTTAATAATGAAATTAGAAAATATAAATATATAAACCCAACATTTACTGTTATGAATTTAAAATTAAATATTTACGAAAATGCAGGAATTATTGATAATGATTTTAAATATGAAGAATTCTATAAAAGATGTCATGAAGAAATAGAAAGAATCAAAGTAAATGAAGTAATTAAAGATGATTTTAATGAAAATAAAGATTTTAATGATTATTATATGACTTCAATTCCTTGGATTTCTTTAGAAGGAATGAATCATCCAATACCTGCTGGAAATAAAGAAAGCATTTCTTGTCCAAGAGTTTGCTGGAGTAAATATTATAAAGAAAATAATCGTTATTATTTATCTTTAAATATTACAGTTAATCATTCATTTGTAGATGGAAAACCATGTTCAGATGCATTTATTAATATTCAAGAATTATTAAATAATTTTTAGAGGTTTATATGAAAAATAAAAATTTATTATTTACTATTATTTATTGGATTATTGGAATAGTTTTATTTTCTATAGCATATTTATTATTTGCATTTGGAACGCTTCATTTTACTTTATCTAGTTTTACAGATGAAACATTATTTAGAACATCAGTAGAAGTTAATACTATAATTCCTGGTATGGTTTATTTACTTGGAGGAAATTTAACTACAAGCATTGAATTATATATTACTAACGCTATTGGAATAAGTTTTAAGCAAACCATAAATAATGTAACATTTGAAGGATTTAAAATTGATTGGATTACATGTTCTTTCTTACTTGCTAGTTTGCTTATCTTTATAATAGATGCCATTTTTAAAAAATATAAAGTAGTTAACTATACTTGTGGTGGATTAATCATTTTATGTGGTATCGCTTTACTTTTTGAGCCGTTATCTTTTGCGTATTTTAATCAAAGTTCATTTAATGATTTACATCAATATTTAGAAACAAGTAATAATGCTAAAATTAGCTATTCAAATCCATGTGCTATAAGTGGAGCGATTATTATTTTAATTGTTGGAATTTTGATTATATGTTATCAAATTTATAAATCAATAAAGATTAAAAAGAATACTAGTATTAAAAACAAGGAAATGCAAAATCAAAACTAGAAACCCTAGAGCGTATTTAAAAAATACGCTCTTTTAATACTTTTTTAAATATTTTATAATACATACATATGTGTAATGAAGAAACTTTAAGTTCCTCAAATGCAAATACAGAAGTAAAACAAGAAGTTAAAAAACAACGTGTTTGGGAAATTGATTTCTTAAGAGGTGTTTGTATTTTATTAATGGTATTTGATCATATGATGTGGCAAATACATGATTTTATATGGAGATATTTTGGAATTACTGATTGGACTGCATCTAATATTCCAGAATTTTTAAGACAATACCATTATTTTGGAACTTTTTACTATATGAATGATTTTAGAATAGAATTTAGACTTATGGTCTTATTCTTATTCTTTTTTATTAGTGGAATTTCAATGAATTTTAGTAAAAACAATCCAAAAAGAGGTATAACTTGTCTTATTTGTGGACTTTGTATTACTTTTGTAACAGTCGTTTTATGTGTTACTAAAATTATTGATCCTCAAGGTAGTTTAATTTGCTTTGGAGTTTTATCTTGCCTTGGAAGTTGTATTTTAATTACTCATTATTTAAAGAAATTAGTGTATAAAATTTCTAACAATAATTTTAATGCTTGGGTTATAACTGTTTGTGTTTTATCATGGATTTTAATATTACTTGGAAAATATTTTAGAGTTCATTTCCCACATTATGAATTAGTACAAGATGATCCAATGAGTTATTTTATTGGAGTTTTAGGAAATATTTTTGGATTTGCTAATTTTGGTGGTGATTATTTTCCACTTGTCCCATACCTTGCTTATATGTTACTTGGAAGTATGCTTGGGGAAGTATTTTATAAAAATAAAACCTCATTATTCAAAAAAGAACCAAAGGTTTGTAAACCTTTTACTATAGTTGGAAGAAATACAATGCCAATTTATTTATTTCATATTCCACTTATTACATTAATCCATATTATTTTATTTTTAGCATGTGGATTTAGATTTAGTTTTTAGGATTTAATATGTTTGAAGAATATAAAGATTATACAATATATGAGTATTTATTAAAAAATGTTGAAAAATATCATACAAATAATGCTCTTTATTACAAGGGCAAATTTTTTACATATGATGAACTTTTGAATAAAGTTAATTCTTTTGCAAAAGAATTTAAGAATTTAGGATTTGGAATTAATGATCCAATTACGATTTGCTTACCAAATATCCCTGAAGCGGTTTATTTATTTTATTCAATTAATCAAATTGGAGCGATTGCAAATATCATTCATCCTTTGATGAATTTTGATCAATTAAAAGAAATTTTAGTAAGAATTAAATCAAAAGTTCTTTTTGTTTTAGATACTCGTTATGAAGAATTCATGACTTTAGAAAAAGAAGGAATCAAAGTTATTCCTGTTTGTCCTGCTCATGAGCTTGGGAAAATAAAAACTAAAGTTTATCAAAAACAAAACAAAAAGAAATTAAACTATTTAAAAATGGATAGTTATTATAAGATTGATAAATTTTACGAAAACGAAAAATTTGAATATAAAGAATATTATAAAGACGCATATAAAAATTCTATTTATCTTCATAGTGGTGGTACAATGGGCGAAAGTAAAACAGTTTCTTTATCTTCAAGTAGTATAAATTCAGTATGTTTAAATGCATATGATATTTTAGGTATTGATGAGAATTATAATAAAAAGATGTTTATGTTAAGTGCTTTACCAATGTTCCATGGATTTGGACTTGGTATTGGTATTCATATTTCTTTTATGTTTGGTGGTTGTGATTGTTTGATGCCTAAATTTAGTGCAAAAGAAACAGTTAAATTAATCAAAAAGAAAAGAATGACTGTTTTAATTGGAGTTCCTCGCTTATTTGAAGCTTTACTTCATCATAAAAACTTTAAAGGAAAGAAACTTAGATGCTTAAAGACTGCTTTTATTGGGGGAGATTTTGTATCTAAAAGTTTACTTGATCGATTTGATGATTTAATGATTAAAAGTGGATCAACCTGTAGATTACTTCAAGGGTATGGATTAACTGAAACTGTTGCAGTTTGTAGTGTTAATCGAATTAAAGATAATAAATCTTATACAGTTGGTAAACCTCTTTTAAATGTTAAAATTAATTGTTTTGATGAAAATTTAAATGTTTTGCCATCTAATACCGAAGGTGAAATTTGTATTGCAGGTGATACTTTAATGAATGGATATGTTTTTCAAAAAGAAAAAATCGACAATCCATTCTTTATTCATAATGGAGTTAAGTATTTAAGAACTGGCGATTATGGAAAAATTGATGATGATGGATTTGTAATTTTTGAACAAAGAATAAAAAGAATTATAAAGGTCAATGGAATTAATATTTTTCCAAGTGAAGTTGAAAATTGTGTTTCATCTTTACCTTTTGTTTTCCAATGTGCTGCAATTGGAGTAAAAGATGACCATTTTGGAGAAATGATTAAATTATTCGTAGTTTTAAATAAGAATTCTCCATCTAAAAATTACAATAACGAAATTATTAGAAATATTGTTAATCAATGTACAATTTTTGCAAAACCTAAAGAAATTGTATATTTAGATAAATTACCTACTACTTTAATTGGTAAAGTAGACACAAAAAACTTAAAGTAATAAGAAGGAAAGTATATAATTATTAACTATGGAAGAAGTAGTAACTAAAAAAGAAAAGGAATATAACGCTAAAGATATTGGATTAAGCATTTTACATACTTTATGTTATTTTTTATTTGGAATAACTATTGGAATCACTTTTATTTTATTCTTTAGGCCATTCTTTTATACTCAAATTTGGTATTTAAATTTACCATATTGGACTGGAAAAACTTATCAAGAATTAAAATATTGCTATGATGAACTTATGAATTGTTTAATGTTTTTTGATAAATTCTCTCTCGGTGATGTTTTTATTTATAGTGAAGGTGCAAAAGAACATTTCTTACAATGTAGATGGTTATTTTTAGCAAATAACATAGGATGTTTATTATCATTTATTGGATTAATCATTACTCAAAGAATGCTAAAAAAGAGTGAATTTAAATTAGTAAAATTAAAAGATTTTACATTAAAATCATGGAATTCATTTTTATTACTTTTTATTTTAATAATTTGTTTGATTTGGGCAATAATTGATTTTTATTCTCTTTTTGGATTATTCCATAAGATATTTTTCCCTGGTAAAGATAATTATATTTTTTATCCAGATGTTGATCCAATTATTAATATGTTTCAAGAAGCATTCTTTATAAATTGTGCTATTTTAATTGGAATAATTGTTGCAATATTTATGTTTTATCCTTTAATTAAAGATTTTTATTTAATTAAAAAGAAACACACTAAAAAGTAATGCATTAGCAAGATAATAAGTAGACATTATATAAAAATCATTCTTTCTTTTAAAATTGTTAAATCTTTTTAAGATTACTAAAGTATCACTTAAAAGATAAATGTAGAATCCTAAAATCATCATAATTACTTTATAATCTAATGCATTATATTTAGAAATGATTAAAGAATACATACCTACTACTAAAATTCCAAGATAACAAGTAGCACCTCCAATAAAGAATGCTCCAAGCATTTTATATAAGAATATAAAGATGATAATAATTGCAAGTCCTAAAGGAATAAATGAATAATACAAAGTATTAATAGAAATATTAAATTTATCATATTCTTTAATTACAAGTAAAACATGTCCTACAAAGAAAGAAATTGCTCCTATTGTAAACATTATTTTATTATTAGAAAGTAAGAATAAATCTCCAAGAGAATATAAAAACGCAATGATAGAAAAAATATAAAATTCTTTATAATTTAAACATAACGCAAAAATGCTAATTAAAAGAAGTGGGAAACACTTAAATATTGCTTTATATTTCTTATTTTCGATAAAGCAAAAGAAAACTTCTAATAACATTATAAGTAGAATAATTGATAAAAATATGTATTTAACAATTTCATTCATATTTCTATTATATATTAACTTTCTTTATGTTAAAATACTAAAGATATATGCATCGTTGATTCAATGGTAGAATGTTAGCTTCCCAAGCTGAACACGCGGGTTCGATTCCCGTACGATGCTCCATAAAAAAAATACGATATTTATCGTACTTTTTTTATTTTTCTCGGTTTTTTTATTATTCCATTACATAATCATCTTTAAGTTTTTGCTTTTTTTCTGTTTCTTTTAGCGATTCATAAGTTGGAATTAAAACCTTGTTTAAACGAATAATCATTGTTTTTAAAAGAAATTCTTTTTTAATATCGGAACAAATAGCAATTCCATTTTCATCTTCTGGAATATTCATTACAAAATTAATAATTTCTTCTTTCTTTTCATTTATTTTAGGTACATTTCTTAAAACTGCATCTTTTAATCCAAGCGATAAAACATCAGTATTTTCAAATGCCTTTGAAAAATTTAAGTGATGCCCGTTAATTAAAAAACAAGATGATAATGTATCTACAGCAAAATATTTAAAAGATTCATATTCGCTCATTTTTTTCTCCATTTCATCATCTTTTAATTTGTTATTAAAAGAATTTCCACAATCATAAACAGGTGCTAATTCCTCTTTAGTATTTATGTTTAATGGATCAATCATAAATCCCCAATTAGTATTGTTTCTATCATTATTATTAATTAAATAATCAATTACAAACATATCCCAAAAGTGATTTATTGCTTTTTCTTTGTTTTTGATTAATTTAGATAATTTGATAGTTTCAATAATTTTATTTAAGTCAGTCGATGTACCATCTGTATAAGACAAAAAATCCATTTCTGTCGAACGTAATCTGTTTGCAATATTTTTAAATTCAATTAATTTATTATCTAAATTAAAATTTTTACAAAGAACAACTAATTTTTCTTTATCGTGTCCCAATAAGGTTTTATGGACTGGGAAACCAAGTATTTCATAAATGTGTGATCCAATAAATTCTGAAAGTGGTCCAGTGGAATAAGATAATTCAATATTTTTAAATTCTCTTAAATTTTTAGGATATTTTACAATCCACTCTTCATTATTAAAAATAACACCTATTTTTGCACCAGCATTTCCACCAAATGCCCTATTTGTTTCAACTAATTCGTCTATATTTATCAAATAATTATTCATACTCTATATTTGTCCTCTAATCGTTTCCACTCTTCAAATGTAATTTCCCCATCGGCAAAAGCATTTTTAAAGAACATATCTAAATCTTGCCACAAGCAAAGCACATTTTCATCTTCATTATTAACCATTTCTACATATTGATCTACGATTTCTTGTAGATGTGGTCTTAATTTAATATCGGAAACATCAATGTTATCATCAACCCATCTTTCTCTATCAAAAATTTTGGTTTTCATAGTTAATAATTACCTCCAAATATTAAGAAATTATTTAATAATTCCTTACTTATATTTTACCATAAATTAACTATAAAATGCTTACCTATATTTTTAAAAAAATTAGGATAAAGTAATAAATAATTCTTTTTAAATATGTTATTTATTATTAAAATATATATAGAGGTAAAAAAATGCTTTCAAGAATTAAAAAAGATGGATATAAACCACTTATTTTAAAATATTATGAAGATTTCAAAGAAAAGGAAATTCCTTCAAAATACGAGATGTATAGTGATGAGGAAATTAGAGATAGAGAAATAATTCCACATTTTTTTAGCCCATTTTGTTATGAATCGTTTGAAACCATTTTATCTACTTATGCAATTATTCCAGAAACATGTTTTAATTATGCAATTGCAATTCCAAAACTTGATGATAACAAAAAAAATAGATGTTCTATATTAAAAGGGTGGAGATGTAATTATATTTTATATGAGATTCCAACTAAGGCTTTTTTAAAAGGACTTTATTTTACAAAATGTGATAACAGAGAGATTTTAATTGCAACAAAAGAAAAAGCTGTTTTAGATTATATTTATGTAGCATTATTTGATTTTAATAAATTAACTGACTTTGATGTATTCTTTGATCTTCATCGTTTTGATTTAGAAGAATTTATGCTTTTGGATTTTGATAAGTTAAAAGAAATTGGGAAATTATATGAATCACCAAGGATTAATTTGTTTTTAGAATATTTAGATAAAGGAGAATTTAATTTTGATTATTAATGATACATTTTTTGAAAAACCTACAAAAATTATGAACTTGCAAGACGCTCAAAATCAAATTAGGGAAAAATTACAAATTTTAATAATTTCAATTTTAGCTGACACTGATTTTTATAACAATTTTGCATTTACTGGTGGTACATGTTTAAGATTGATGTATAATACAAGTCGTTATAGCGAAGATTTGGATTTTGATTGTATTAAAGAAAATTGGAAACACTTTGATTTTGAAAAGTGCTTTTCAATGATTGAAAGTTATTTTGATATGTTTGGGATTAGATGTTTAACAACATATAAAAATAAAAGTATAAAAACATCTATATTAACTTATAATCTTAATTTTAATTATAAAGAATTATTTAATAAATTTAAATTATTTGAATACAGTGATCACTTTCAAAAAGATCAAAAACTTAAGATTAAATTTGAAGTTCAAACTGATTTTAATAAATATGAAAGTTTTGATTTAATTAATAGTAACTTTCCACTTTATGAAATTAATACTGTTTCTAAAGAATCTATGATGGCTAATAAGTTAAGTGCAATTTTAAGCAAAGATGAATTTATAGAAGTTAAAGGAAGAGATTATTTTGACTTAAAGTATTATATTGATAATGATATAAAATTAAATATTACATTATTTAATTATTGGATTAAGCATGATGGGTTTATGTTAGCAGGAAGAAAAGTTAAAGATGAATTGCCAAAAAATAAAGATGAATTGATTAAACTTTTAAAAAAGAAATTCAAAAGTGTTGATTTTGAGAAAGTACAAAATGATATATTTTCTTTTGTTGACAGCAGTTTTGATTTCAGTATTTATAATTTAGAATATTTTTCTCAATTGGTTGAAAAAATTAATGTTGATTATACTGAATTAGAAGAGGATTACACTCAATAAAAATTAAATAGGTTAAATCAAAATAACATAAAGAAAATGGACTAAAAATCCATTTCTTTTTTTTCACTTGTCGGTACAAAGTCGGTACAAATTTGGGATTTTTGGTTGTGAAAAAATTTAAAATCTAATGAGAAATTAAGGAAAATTATGAAAATTATAAAATAATTTCAGTATTTTTTTTATTTGTGTTTTGCCCGTACGATGCTCCAATTGAGAATTAGTACGATTATATTCGTACTTTTTTAATGATAAGTTTATTGAAATTTAATATAATGGATACGAGGGAGAAACATATGTTTAAAACAAATATTACAACATTAAGGATAAAATTATCTAATATTTTAGATAATGTAGTTAAAAACAATGAGATTGTAAATGTAAATACTAAAAATGGAAATGCAGTTATTATTTCTGAAGATGATTATAACGGTATAATTGTTACAATAGAACTTTCAAGTAATTCTAAATTAAAGAAAAAAATTCTTAAAGGTAAAAATACAAATCTTGAAGATTGTATCGATATTGACGTTGTTAAATGGTAATGTTTAAAAAAATCTTGGACTTTTTGATCCAAGATTTTTTAATTAATATTGTGATTCAACTTTATTATTTTTATCTTTAATATCACCAACTGCAGCTTCAGTGGTTAAGAATAATCCTGCAATTGAAGAAGCATTTAAGATAGCACTACGAGTAACTTTAGTAGGATCTACAATACCTGATTTAATCATATTGCACCAGACACCATTTTTAGCGTCAAATCCAACGCCATCTTCTTTTTCAAGTTGCATTTCTACAATATCTTTTCCTGAGTAACCAGAATTTTCTGCAATTTGATAAAGTGGAGCTTCTAATGATTTTAATACAACATTAATTCCACGTTTAACATCAACATTATCGCTAGTTAATTCTTTTCTAACTTTTTTATAAACTTCTA
>CAVKAB010000010.1:0-15636 GCA_963653985.1 Bacteroidaceae bacterium | reverse complement strand
GTTTCAGTTCCTTTAGGAATTGGACTTGGAGTTTTATGTGCTCTTAAAAAAGGAAGTGTATTTGATAATGTTTTCCAAGTTATCATCATGATTTTCATTTCTATTCCAGGATTCGTTATTATCAGCTTTTTAATTAGTTTATCCTACAATATTAGCTGGTTACCATCTTTATGGCCACAATCAACTGATCCTACATCTAGAAAGATTGCAGCATATATTATTCCTGTTATTGTTTTATCTATTGGTTCAATCAATGGATACGCTCGTTTCGTTAGAGCTGAATTATGTGAAGTTTTAGAAAGTGATTACTTATTACTTGCTAGAACAAAAGGCTTAACTAGAAGACAAGCTATTTTAAGACATGCATTTAGAAACTCAATGGTTCCAGTCTTACCATCAATTGTTTCTGAATTCATTGCTATTTTAGGTGGAAGTATGATTTTAGAGAATCTTTATCAAATTCCAGGTGTTGGTCAACTTTATATGGCTGCATTTAATACAAAAGATTACGACTTATTAATGACTGATATGGCTTTCTACACAATTATTGGTTTATTATCATCAATCATTGTTGACTTATCATATGGATTTATCGATCCACGTATTAGAATGGGGGCAAAGAAATAGTATGGCAGAAAATGAAAAACAAGTATTCATTGATGGAAATGGAAAAGAAGTTACTATTTCTAGTGATGATTTTAAATTAGTTCAAAGTGATTCAAAAATCCATGATGTAAAGTTTGCTGGTAAACCAACTACATTCTTTAAGGATGCAATGCGTAGATTTGCTCATAGTAAATCTGCTGTTACAGGTGGTGTTATTGTCGGACTTTTAGTCTTAGGCGCATTAATTATTCCAATGTGTACTCCAGATACTGGTGTTTATAATACATCTCCTAGTACAGGTGGTGGTACTACTCAAGAAGTTGATTTACCTCCAAAATTATTTCCAACAGGTACTGGATTTTGGGATGGTACTTTAAAAAGAAGTGATGTTATTTATGATACTGTAAATAAAGTTCCAGTTGGTGATAAATATTACGAAGGTACATATTTCAATTTAACAACATCTGAAACTACAAAAGAAGCTTATAGTGAATATGGTAATGGAGGTTATGTTAACATTAACGCTAATGCTACAACTGATTGTACATATTACTCTGCTTCATTTGATATGGACTTATCAAGTTCATTAAATGTTGAATTTGTACTTAGTGATGAAATGTATGCTACATATGAATTCAGTGGTTATAAATTTGCAATTTATGATGGAACAACAAGATATTATTTATTAGGCGATGAAAATTCATGGTCAAAAGAAACTAATGTAAGTTTAGATGTTACATCTAAAGTTAATATTTCAAAAATCGAAAATGGTAGATTTGAATTTATCATTAAAAAGAGTGAAGATTCAAATAAAATTGGTTCAATTTTACTTTCATCATTTAATGCTTCAACAAAAACAAGTGATGAAACATTAAAAGAAACTTTATCAGCAATTAGCTTTAAAGATGGTAATACAGTTATGCAAAGAACAAGTGCTGATTTAGGTAGTTGGAATGCTACTGGTGGTGCACGTAGTGCTCATGCTGTTGAATTTACTGTTTGTAGTTTCACTTATGATCCATATGCTTATGTTTATGGAGAAAAAGATAAATCATTTAGTGCAAGAGAATTATTAACTTATATTAATGCTGGTTCATTAACTGTTAATTTATCTTCAAATGATTGTGAGGCAACAACTGATGCAGCTACTTTAGCTAGAAGATTCGTAATTAATCAAGATAGCGATTGCCCAATTGCTGAAGTTGTTGAACAAGTTGGTAATGCAACATACGATTCAAGTAAAAAACAATGGACAGGTTATACATTAAAAGTTAAAGTTTATAACTACAAACTTTTAGGATATAGCAAAGCTCCTTCATTTATCTTTGGTACAAATGATACTGCTAAAGATTATTGTAAATTAATGTTTACAGGTATGAGACTTTCATTCTTAATTGCTATTGGTGTTTCATTCGTTAACATTATTATTGGTTTAACTTGGGGTTCAATTTCAGGTTACTTTGGTGGATGGACTGATATTATCATGGAAAGAATTTGTGATATTATTTCTGGTTTACCATCAACTGTTATTATTACTTTATGTATTCTTTATGGTAGAGAATTTAACTGGGGTAGTGCAGCTGACGTTATTGCGTTAATGGTTGCGTTATTCATGACTGGTTGGATGGGTGTTAGTGCTCGTACTAGAACTCAATTCTATCGTTATAAAGGAAGAGAATATGTTTTAGCATCTAGAACATTAGGTGCAAAAGATGGAAGATTAATCTTCAGACATATTTTACCTAACGCAAGTGGAACTATTATTACAGGTTCTATCTTAATGATTCCAAGTGTTATCTATACTGAAGCAAGTATTGCTTACTTAGGCTTAGGTTTACAAGGACAAGTCTTATTTGGTGTTATTTTAAGTGAAGCTAATAGTTACTACCAAGGTGATAAAGCTTTCTTATTATATATTCCTACATTTATTATGATGCTCTTACTTGTTTCATTTAACTTATTTGGTAATGGATTAAGAGATGCATTCAACCCAGCTTTAAAAGGAGGTAAGAACTAATATGGAAAATAAAGAAAAAGTATTAGAAGTTAAAGACTTAACAATCTCCTTTAAAACTGATAGAGGAATTGTTCACGCAGTTAGAGGTGTTTCATTTGATCTTTTCAAAGGTGAAACACTCTGTATTGTTGGTGAATCAGGTTCAGGAAAATCTGTTACTAACAAAGCTATTATGGGTATTAGTGCTAAAAATGCTATTATCGAAAATGGTTCTATTCTTTATGAAGGTGAAGATTTAGTTAAAGTTAGTGAAGAAGAATTCCATCGTATTAGAGGACACAAGATCGGTATGATCTTCCAAGATCCTTTAAGTGCTTTAAATCCTGTCATGAAGATAGGTAAACAAATTACAGAAGCAACAATGATTAATAAAGATATTTTAAAAAGAAGATATAATGAATTAATCTCAAAAGAACTTGTTGCATATCGTAATAATGAAGCTAATTTCAATTTCAACGTTACAAAAGTTGATAATGAATTAGAAAGAAATAAGAATTTAAAAGAAAAATTCGACGAATTAAACAAAGAAATCGAAAAATTAGAAGCTAAAGTTACTGCTTTAGGCAATCAACAAGTTGAAGGCAATGAAAAATTAGCTCAAAAACTTGAAGATGCTAAAGCTGAATTAGATGAAAAGAATTCAAAGAGACAAAAATTAATTAATTCTTGCTTTGATATCGCTATTAATTTAAAGAGGGAACATCAAGAAAAACTCGAATCAATTGAAAACGATATTGAAAGAAATGAAAAAGTTGAAGCTACAACTGATTTAAAGAAAGAAATTAAAGAATTAATTAAAAAATCATTAGAAGATGAATTAAATTACAACAAAGATAAAGTTGTTTCAGTTTTATCTTCATCTGATATTGATGAATTCTTTAAGAACTTAGAAGAAAGAAGTAATTCTTTAAAAGCATTAAAAGATATTTATAAAGCAAACTTCAAACAACTTGAAAAACCTTTAAAAGAAGATTTAAAAGTTGCTAAAAAACATGCAAAAGTAGATGTTAAAGAATATCACGCTCAATTAAAAGCAGAGTTCAATGCAAAGGAAGCAGAATTAGTTAAGAAATTAGCTGATAAAGATGCAGAAATTGTTTCTTATAAAGCTTCTTTAAGTGTTGAAGCTCAAGCTGAACTTGATAAAACTTTAGCAGAAAACAAAGTTATTCAAAAACAAATTGATAAAGAAAACAAAAAATATCATGATGTTAACGTTTCTAAGGTTTCTACTGCAAATAAACTTGAATTAAAACCTCTTCCAGATGCTCATTATGCTGAACTTTTAAAAGAAAGAGAAGAAATTAAGAAAGAAATTGCAGACAATAAAGAAGACTTTATTAATAAAACTAAAGTTACTAAGAAAGAAGCTAAAAAGATGGCTTTACAAGTTATGAAAGAAGTTGGTATCCCTCTTCCAGAACGTCGTTTCAAACAATATCCATTTGAATTCTCAGGTGGTATGAGACAACGTATTGTTATTGCTATTGCTTTAACTGCTAATCCTGATGTTTTAATTTGTGATGAACCTACAACTGCACTTGACGTTACAATTCAATCACAAATTCTTGAACTTATTAATAGATTAAAAGAAACTAGAAACTTAAGCTGTATCTTTATTACTCACGATTTAGGTGTTGTTGCTAATATGGCTGATAGAGTTGCTGTTATGTATGCTGGTAAGATTGTTGAATATGGTAAAGTTAATGAAGTATTCTTTGATCCACGCCATCCATATACTTGGGCACTTTTATCATCAATCCCTGATGTTGATAGTAAAGAAAAACTTGAAGCTATTCCAGGAACACCTCCTGATATGATTTATCCACCAGAAGGTGATGCATTCGCTTTACGTAATAAATACGCTCTTGCAATTGATTTTAAATATCAACCACCTTATTTCAAGGTCACTGATACTCACTATGCTGCAACTTGGTTATTATATCCAGGTGCTCCACATGTTGATAGACCAAAGATTGTTGAAGCTAGAATTCAAAATGCATTAGCAGAAGAAAGAAAGAAAAATCCTGATTTTAAATTGGAGGCATAGGAACTATGAGTAGTTTAGATAAAAAAGATAAACAAATTGATAATTCAAAAGCTTCTTTAGTTAAAGAAAATTTAGGATTATATCAAGAAATGGAAGAAAATCAATTAGTTGTCGAAAAAGATAAAGATAACGAAAGAACTGATATCGAACCTCCAGTTGATGAACTCAAAGGAAGTTTAGATAAAGATAAAGATCTTCACAATATTCTTTCAAAATGTAAATACAAACAAGAATATGTTGATAACCATATTATCTTAAGTGTTAATCACTTAAAACAATATTTCTTTTTTGGAAAAGGACCAAATAGATACAAATTAAAAGCTGTCCATGATGTCTCTTTCCAAGTTAAAGAAGGCGAATGTTTTGGTATCGTTGGTGAATCTGGCTGTGGTAAAACTACAACAGGTAGAAGTATTATTAGACTTTATGATATTACTAGTGGTTCTATTTACTATAGAGGATATAGAATTGGTGCTGGTACTAGATGGAATGAAAAGGAATTAAAATATTCTAAAATTCATAATCAAGAAAAAATTAAAGCATTAAAAGCTAAATTCAAAGCTGGTGAAATTTCTAAAGAAGAATACGATAAAGGTATTCAAGAAGCTAAAGAATACTTAAAGAATGTTACACACATTCAAAAAGCTAAAATTAAACAAATCAAACATGATCAAAAACATGTTAGTAGAAAGTTAATGCAAGAAATTCAAATGATTTTCCAAGATCCTATTGATTCTCTTGATCCTCGTATGACTGTCGAAACAATTATTTCAGAAGGATTAAATATTCAAGGATTCCATAACAAAGAAGAAAATCATAAGAAAGTTGTTGCAGCGCTTGAAAGAGTTGGTTTAATTGAAGACTATTGTTCACGTTATCCACATGAATTCTCAGGTGGTCAAAGACAAAGAATCGGTATCGCTCGTGCATTAATTATGAATCCAAAACTCTTAATTTGTGACGAACCTATCTCAGCACTTGACGTTTCTATCCGTGCTCAAATTATTAACCTTTTAAATGATTTAAGAGAAGAAATGGGATTATCATTAATCTTCATTGCTCACGATTTATCTGTTGTTAAATATTTCTGTGATAGAATTGCTGTTATGTATTTTGGTGAAATTGTTGAAATGACAACAAGTGATGAATTATTCAAACATCCATTACACCCATATACAAAGAGTTTATTAAGTGCTATTCCAAAGCCAAACCCATTAACTGAAAAGAAGAGAGAAAGAATTGTTTATAAACCTCAAGAAGTTCACGACTATAGTGTTGATAAACCTAAGTTTGTTGAAATCTTACCAGGTCACTTCGTTTTAGCTAATAAAGCAGAAGTTGAAAAATATAAAGCAGAAATTGCTGAAATTGATTCTCATTCAAAAGCAGAATAATAAAAAATATCTCCATATCAAATTAGATATGGAGATTTTTTATATTTAAAATTATAATTATTAAATGGATAAAGAAATTAGAAGAAATAGTATTATTAAATTAATAATCGGAGTAGTATTACTTGCCATTGGAATACTCTCACTTGTGTATTCTACAAGTAGTGTTATGACTACGATTATGGGCATTATAATTGGAGTTTTAATTTGTGCCACTTCCTTGTTTTTAATTGTATATACATTTATTAAATATCCTGAACATATCTATAGATATTTAATTTTTGCTCTTCTTTTAACAAGTGGAGTATATTGTTTTATTATCCCTTTAGCTGCTACTACATTTATATGTTTATTTATAGGAATAACCTTAATGTTATGTTCTTTATTATATGTGATTAAATTCATCATCTTAAAACATCTAACAATGCGTTATTGGTTTAATGTAGTTCAACTTATTGTTTGCATTGTTTTATTTGCATTAGGTGTATTATTTGCAGTTTTCTATAACACAATTGATACCTTCTTAATTTGCTTAATTGTCGGTATTCCTTTATCAATAATTGGATTATTCTATATCATCTTAATGATTGTTAGATTAATTGCTAATCGTTAATAACAAGTAAATTCAATTCAATTTCTTCTTTAGTAACCCCAGCGTGGGTTGCTTTTAATTTGAAATCATCATTATCTGCAAAACAATATTTAGAATTAGAAAGCATAAAATAATTTCCAAGTAATGAATCAAATAATGGATGAGATTCTCCTACTCCAAACCAGTTTTCATTAATAATTTCTTCTTTAGTTTTTAAAATAAATTTATCTTTATATTTTTTATTATAAATTGTAATGAAATCATAGATTTTATCTTCTTTAACTTCAAAAGATGCAAATGTTCCTTCAACACTGAATATAGCGTTTTTATTTTGCAATGTTTCAAGTAATTCCTGATCATGATTTAAATAGATATTTTCAATATCTTTAAATCCATGATCTGCAATAACTAAAAATAAAACATTTGGATTTGCTTTTGTTAATTCTTCTACCTTTTTATTCAAATAGATTACTTTTTCTCTTACTTTTTCATTTTTAACACCAAATTCATGCATAGTATGATCTGGTTCTCCTGAATAAAGGTAAGTAAATTTATATTCTTTAACAGATTTATCTCCTTCTTCAAAGAATTTTTCAAAATCATCATGAAAATTTTCATCTCTAAAATTAAATGAAGAAATCCAATTTGTAATCTTTTTGTTGTACTTATTATTAATGATATCAGTAATATAATTAGGCTTTAATAAATCTTTTTGAACATTAATATATTCTAAAAATTCTTTATTACATTTATCTCTATTTAAAAAAACATCAATATACCCTACACCTTTAAAATGTTCATTCCATCCTAAAAAAGCAGTTTCTTTAGGGTATTTTCCTGTCATTAAAGAAGTAGTAGCTGCAACAGTAGTAGGTGGATAAACACTATATGCATCTAATTTAATATGGTTATATAAAAATGGAATATCTTCTTTATATGTTTCATAAATTACTTTTCCAAATCCATCTAAAAGAATTAAACAGATGTTTTTATCTTTATTTTTATCTAATATTTTATCTAATTCTTTATATGAATCATGAAATGTATCAATATTAAAATGTTTTAATATTGAATTTGATATATTTACTAATGTGTTGTTTTGTTTGTCTACTCTCATAAAAACTCCTTGTGTAACATAGTATTATATATTAAATAGATGTAAAATTGCAAAATAAAACTCCCCAAATAATTGAGGAGTAATAGTTTGAAAATATTATAATTTTCTGTTGTAGAATTCGACGATTAATGATTCGTTGATTTCTTGTGATAATTCACTTCTTTCTGGTAAACGATCGAATGAACCTTCTTTCTTTTCTTTATCAACAGTAATGTATTTTGGAGCAACTGCTAAAGCTTCTAAACTTGCTTTGACAATCTTTAAATCTTTGCTCTTTTCTTTTAAAGAAATTTTATCTCCTGGCTTACAGATGTAGCTAGGAATGTCAATCTTTTTACCATTGACTAAGATATGGCCATGGTTAACAAGTTGTCTAGCTTGAGCTCTTGTTGATGCAAAACCCATTCTATAAACTAAGTTATCTAATCTTGATTCTAAGATGATCATAAATTCAGTACCAGTAACTGTTTCTGATTTACGAGCAATTTTGAATAATCTAACGAATTGTTTTTCGTTAACGCCGTATAAGTTCTTTAATTTTTGCTTTTCTTGTAATTGGCGTCCGTATTCTGATAATTTCTTTTTATCTTGTCCATGTTGACCTGGAGCGTAGTCTCTTTTCTTTAATTCTTTACCTGTTTCAGAGAGTGAAAAGTGAAGTCTTCTGGAACGTTTCCATGATGAGTCTAAGTTTCTCATATTTTTTCTCCTTTTACTTGCTTATAAAACGAGATATAAATTCTATCTTTCCGGGTGAAATAAATTCTTTTTCGGCTTGTAGCTAAGCTTACTTAAGTAGATATACCTTATTTCGTCTGACGAAAGTATATTTATACGCTGCGAATTAATGCTTAAATAATATACTCTTTTTTAATGTAAATAGCAAGTAGAAATTAACAAAATAAAGCGAAAAATATGGCAAATATTTAATTAATTTTCATTTTTAACAATACGTGCTTTTTCTATATCTTTTATTGATTTACTTTCTAAATGCTTAATTGGTTCCCAAGTAACATTTTGAGCGAATAAAGCTTTGAATGATAAAGGAATAAATTTTGATGCAAAGAACGGGAATATTAATATAATTTTCAATTTTCTGATAAATGAAATATTAAGATTTTTATGATATTTAATCATGACTACTATAACGTGTATTAAAGCCATTCCAAAAAGAGATAAAAATTGGAACAAAGTAGTAAGTAAACTTGATTGTAAATAGAATGATAACGATTCAATTCCTATAATAAAGAAAGTAGTATGAGTAATTAAAGAAATCATGAACCACAAAATTGCAATAATTGGAAATGGAAATATATGTACTAACATTTCAAAAGAAGAAATTCTTTCTTTGATTGATCTTTTATTTTTAAATTCAAAAGTCATTTTTAATAACGAAAAAGTATAAATTTTTGCACATTGATGATTTCCTTTACACCATCTAAAATGTTGTTTATTACTAGTTTTTAAATCATTTGGTTGTTCATCGTAGAATATTGCTTCTTCATTATAAGAAATTTTGATTCCATTTTTACTACACCAACTAGAGAATTCAATATCTTCAGTAAAAGTATTAAAATTCCATCCATTTAAATTTTCGAATATTTTACGATCAACATAATATCCAGTACCTGATACAAAAGTAGATAAATCTAGAATTTGACGAGAATGATGTACAATTAAACATTCTCTTAAAAATAATAAACTAGAACATGCACTAGTTAATGAAGAATCAAAGTTTTTACTATCTCTAAAAGAAGTAGAAACTTGATATCCAGCATCAAATGTATCGTTCATTTTTAATGTATAATCTTTTGATAATAAGTTATCTGCATCAAATATAAAGAATGCTTCTAAATCATTATATTCTTTATTATTTAATATCGTTTTAATAGCGCAATCTAATGCATAACTTTTGCCTTTTTTAATATTATTAAATCTTTCAAAAACGATTGCACCATGCTCTTTTGCAATTTTTGCAGTTTCGTCAGTACAATTATCTGCAACTACAAAAATTTGCATTAATTCTTTAGGATAATTTTGATTATAAATACTATCAATTAAATTACCAATAACTTTTTCTTCGTTTCTTGCACAAATAATATATCCATATTTATGCAATACTTTAGCTTGCTTAAATTTTTTATGCTTTTTAGAAATCGATACAAATAAATGAATATTTTGCATTAAATATATTAATGTAAAAATAGCAAAGATAATCCATGAAATGATGCTAAATATATCTATAGCAGTTTGTTTTTCTCCAGGTGACATCTCAATAGGGTTAAATTCATCAGGTATTCTAAACATTTTAAAACTCCTTTTTATTACATTTGATATTATAGAGATTTAAAAATAGAAATCAAACATTATTTTAATTTTGTTCGATAATTATTTATTAAAAAAAGATAATAATATGATATAAAATGTGATAAAATAATATAGATTATTTAAGGAGTTTTTTGTATGGATTCTAAATACATTTATATACTTATTGCGGTTTTAGCTATTGCGTTTGTTATCTTACTTGTTGTCATTTTAAATTTATATGTTTTTTCAGTTAGAAAAATGGAAAAGAAATTTAATGAATTTAATGTTAAATATACTTATTTACATGATTTATTAACATCTCAAGACAAACAATATATTGAAAGAGTTGATATTATTAGTAGAACTAATCTTTTATTTACAGAAGTTTATAAGAAATATTTAGATATCTATAAGAATTTAAAAGCAAATTATGATGAACCTTTAGGAAAAGTTGCTAATGAATTAAAAATATCTGTTGATCAAAAAGATAAAAAAGGATTTAAAGCAATTTATCAACATAATGTAAGTATTTTAGATGAATATGAAAATGAACTTAAAAAATTAGATGATGATTTGGTATTAGTTATTAAACCAGAAGAAGATTGCAGACAATCATCATTACTTTTAAAAGATAAATTTAGAAATATTAGAATTAAATATAAAGAACATGAAGAAGAATTAGAAGATTTAGCTCCTGTATTTGAAAAATTATTTGCAAATATTGAAAAGAAATTTGATGATTTTGAAGAATGCTTAAAAGTTGCTCAATTTGATGAAGCAAAAGAATTTTTAGCACCTTTAACAAAAGTTTTAAATGAAATCGAAATCGTTTTAGAGAAAATGCCTGCGTATTTAGAAGAAATTAACCATGTTATTCCTACAATGCTTGGAGAGACAACTTCAAAATATAATGAATTAAAGAATGAACAATTACCTTTAAAACATTTAGATATTGATAGTAAGATTCAAGTTATTAAAAATAACTTAATTGAAATTAGAGATGGCTTCCAAAAATTAAAAACTCATAAAGTAGATGAAAAGATTACTTTTATGAAATCATTACTTGAAGATATTAATTCAAAAATGGCAGCAGAAGTTGAAGCGAAAGATTCTTATAACACAAAATACGCTAAAGTATTAAAGGATTATGAAGATTTATCAAGAGCAATTATTAATCTTAATAATAGAATCCCTCATTATGGAAAATATTATGTTTTAACTGATTCTTTTAATAAGAAATTAGTAGTTATTAATGATAAATTTGATACATTAACAAAAGCAAAAAGAAGATTCGATTACTATATTCATGGATTCCAAAACACTTATTATACAGATCTTTTAAATAAAGCAATTGATCTTGAAAATGGTGTTAATGAATTAAAAGAAAGTTATGATGAATTTAAGGCAATTTTAGATTCATTTAAAGTAGATGCAGATGCAGGATTTAAAACAAATAATGAAACATATTTAAAAACTAAAAAGTGTGAATTAATGCTTAGAAATTTAAATAACGATATTGTTTTAAATAACTTCAAAGAAGAACTCCAAACAATTTATTCATTAATGGATGATATTTATAGAATTGTTAAAACAATTCCAATTGATATTGAAGCATTAAATTCAAAGGTAAGTGAATTAAAAGAAGCTTCTACTCAAACATTTGCAAAAGCAGAAAATTTAAATAACTTTAAACAATTAGCAACAACTAATTTATTATTTATCAATAGAGAACAATTTAAATTCTCAGATATTCATAATCATGTTTTACAAGCAGAAAACTTATATTTTAATGGTGATTATGAAGCAAGTTATAACTTAACAGAAGAAACATTAAAAAATTTAAAAGATAAAGAAAAGGTAAGTAAATAAAATGATATATTTTGATAACGCTGCATCAACTCGTGTAGACGAGGACGTTTTAGAACGCTTTAAAAAAGAATGCGATAAAAACTATGCAAATACTGGTAGTTTCCATTCTTTTGGACAAAATTTAGCAAATAATTTAAAAAAGATTGAAAAATCTATTTTAGAAACATTATCTCTTCCAGTAAATGATTATGAAATCATTTTTACAAGTGGAGCAACTGAAGCTAATAACCTTGCAACATTTGGAACTACATATTTTTATAGAAATAGAGGAAAACATATTATTACAAGTAAAATAGAACATCCATCAGTATTAAATTGTTTTAAAAAACTTGAAGGTGAAGGATATAAAGTAACTTATTTAGATGTTAATGAAAATGGTTTAATTGATATTGATCAATTTAAAAATGCAATTGATAATGAAACTATTTTAGTATCTATTATGGCAGTTAATAATGAAGTTGGTACAATTTTAAACTTAGAAGAAATTAAAGAAGTAATTAAAAATTATCCTAAATGTATTTTCCATAGTGATCTTGCTCAAACATTAGGAAAATATGATGTTGATTGTAATTTATTTGATTTAATGACTATTTCTTCATATAAAATTTATGGTTTAAAAGGAATTGGTGCATTAATTAAAAAGAAAAAATGTAATTTAGTTCCACTTTTATGCGGTGGTACTCAACAAAATGGATATAGAGTTGGTACAATGGATTATGCAGGTATTGCAACTTTTGATTATACAATTCAAAAAGCAATTAATGATTATTCAAAAAATCATGACCACGTCAAAGAATTATTTGATTATGTAGTTTGTGAATTTGGTAAAATTGATGAAATTAAAGTTCATAAATTCCCAAATCAAGTTCCATATATTGTTAATTTTTCTTTAAAAACAAAAAGCGCAAGTGTTTTAATTGAAGCATTATCTAATGAAGAAATCTATGTTTCAAGTAAAGCAAGTTGTTCTAATAAATTACATTCAGTCTCACATGTAGTACTTGCAATCTTTAAAGATGAAAAAGAAGCATTAAATTCAATTAGAGTATCATTTAGCAAGAATAATACGTTAGAAGAGTGTAAAATATTTATAAGTAAGGTTAAAGAAATTTTACCTAAATTAAGGAGTTAAGATGGAATTTAATACTATTATTGTTAGATATGGAGAAATGTCTACTAAAGGAAAGAATAAAAAAGATTTTATTAATCGTCTTGCAAGTTCAATTAATAAAGCATTAATTAAATATCAAGATGATTATAAATTAGTTAAAAGACATGATCATATCTATATCTATTTAAATAACGAAATTAAAGATATTGTTAAAATTTTAAAAGAAGTTCCTGGAATGTATTCATTCTCATTAGCATATCTTTTAGAAGATCCTGAATTAGACAATCTTTTAAATAAAACTTTAGAATTAATTAAAGAAGATAAAGGAAATACTTTCAAAGTTAAAACACATCGTATTGATAAATCTTATCCTTATACAAGCGATGATATTAATAGAAAAGTTGCAGGAAATATCTTAAAAAATACTGAATTAAAAGTAGATGTCCATAATCCTGAAATTTTACTTGGTATTGAAATTCGTGATGATGGTGCATATATATTCACAGAAACTATTAAAGGTTTAGGTGGCTATCCTGAAGGAAGCATTGGAAGAAGTTTAATGATGATAAGTGGTGGAATTGATAGTCCTGTTGCAAGTTACTTATTAATGAAAAGAGGTATTGAACTTAGTTTTATTCACTATGCATCACCTCCATATACTTCAAGTCAAGTTATTGAAAAATTAAAAGATTTATTAACAGAACTTTTACCATATCAATCAAAAATTAATTTATATATTATTCCATTTACAAAAATTCAAGAAGAAATATATAATCACGCTTTTGAAGGATATCCTGTTACTATTATGAGAAGAATGATGTATCGAATTGCAGAAAAACTTGCTAATAAGTTACATATTTATTCTATCTCAAATGGAGAAAGTTTAGGCCAAGTTGCATCTCAAACTATTGAATCTTTATATGTTATTAATAAAGTTACTTCAATGCCGATTATTAGACCTTTAAGTGCAATGGATAAAATAGATATTATTGAAATTTCAAAGAAGATTAACACTTATGATATTTCAATTAGACCTTACGAAGATTGTTGTACAATCTTCCCAGTTAAAAATCCTAAAACTCATCCAAAGGAAGAAGATTGTTTAAAAATTGAATCAAAATTTGATTATGAATCTTTAATTGAAGAAGCAATAAATAATGTTACAAAAGAAGTTATCAAGTTATAAAACTTGGTAACTTTTTTAAAAAAGAAGAAGTAAATAAAAAAGACATTCCATCAAAGAATGCCTTTTAAATTAATCTATGTATTTTTAAAACTATTTAGCTTCTTTAGCAATTTTAACTAATTCTTTGAAGCCTTTTTCATCGTGGATTGCGATTTCTGATAACATCTTTCTGTTTAAATCGATTTTAGCAACCTTTAAACCGTGCATAAATTTTGAATAAGAAATATCATTTAATCTGCAAGCAGCATTGATTCTCTTAATCCATAATTTTCTGAAATCACTCTTACGATCTTTTCTTGAAATGTAAGCATATCTCTTACTTCTCATGACTTGTTCTTTAGCAGTCTTGAATAAAATATGTTTACTTCCAAAATAACCTTTAGCTTGTTTTAAAACTTTTTTTCTTCTTGCGTGTGTAACTGTTCCACCTTTTACTCTCATAACGTTCTCCTTTTACCTAACTATTGTTGAATTAAGTATTTAATTCTCTTTAAATCACTCTTTGAAACTGATGCACTCTTTCTTAAATGCATTTTTTGTTTATGAGTTTTGTGTGGTGCTAAGTGTGAGATATAAGCATGGTGTCTTACAACTTTACCACTTCCTGTTACTTTAATTCTCTTTGTAAGAGCTTTTTTACTTTTCATTTTTGGCATAGATAATTTTCTCCTCTCTTTCTACTTTTTAATTTTACTTGAAAGCATACAAGTTAACCATTTACCTTCTAAAAAAGGTGCTTTTTCGACGTTAGCGTTATCTTTAACGAGTTCGATAAATTTGTTTAAAACATTTTCACCAACTTCAACGTGACTTAATTGTCTTCCTTTAAATCTAACACCAACTTTAATTTTATTACCATCTTCTAAGAATTTATTAGCAGCTTTAGCTTTGGTTAATAAGTCATGTTCGCCAATTTGAGGTGTAAGTTGAATTTCTTTAACTTCAATGATTTTTTGATTCTTCTTAGCTTCTTTAGCTTTCTTTTGAGCTTCGAAACGGAATTTACCATAGTTTAATATTTTACAAACTGGTGGTTTTCCTGTTGGATGAACACATAATAAATCTAAGTTAAAGCTTTCAGCTTTTCTAATAGCATCGTATCTTGACATGACACCGAATGATTCACCATTTGGACCAATGACAAGTACTTCTGGGAAACGAATAAATTCATTTACTAAATCGCCATTTTTGTTATTTGCTTGACGATTCTTGTTACCAAAATTTGGATTTGGTTTTTGATTTGTAGCTATAATTAATTTCCTCCTCAATAGCAATAAAAAACGGATAGTAGAAGAACTGTCCGTGCAAAAAATTAATTTAACTAATTCTTGTAGCATAATACCAATTTGATAAATCAAATCTGGTGAGAGCAAACTTCTTTCTACTAACG
>CAVKAB010000009.1:5184-15714 GCA_963653985.1 Bacteroidaceae bacterium | reverse complement strand
ATCACTTAAACTTGCACCATTTTTTATGAATAATAATGAATCTATTATTATTCTTGATGATGTTTTAAGTGAGTTAGATGAATTAAATAAAAATAATTTTTTAAATTTATTAAATGATTTTAATCAAGTATTTATTACAAATACATATAAGATTGAAAATAATGAATTTAAAAATATCGATATAGAAGAATTAATTAAACAAAATAGTTAAGGAGAAGAAAAATGGAAGAAAAAGAATTAGAAGTTCAAACTAATGATGAAGAAACTCTTTCTAAACAAGATGAAGAAATTAGAAAAAGATTCGATGGAACTTTTATCAATGCAGATGATAAAAATGTTGGTAAAGGTGATGAAGATTACACTTCTAGTAATTTAAAAGTCATGAAAGGTTTAGAACATATTCGTTTAAGACCTGGTATGTATATTGGTGATACCGGAAATAAAGGTTTTCACCATCTTGTTTGGGAACTTGTTGATAACGCAGTTGATGAAGCAATTGCAGGTTTTTGTACTGAAATTGATGTAACACTTAATAAAGATGGATCTTTAACTGTTAAAGATAATGGTAGAGGTGTTCCAGTTGATAAAATGCCAGGAAGTGAATTAACTGGTGTTGAAACTGTTTTTACTGTCTTAAATGCAGGTGGTAAATTTGGCGGCAAGAGTGTTTATAAAGTTTCAGGAGGTCTTCATGGGGTTGGTGCCAAAGCAGTAAACGCTTTATCTTCTTCAATGGATGTTACAGTTGAACGTGATGGTGGAAAATTTTTCATGCATTGCGAAAAAGGTAAATGTATTGAACACTTACATAGAATTGGAGATAGTGAAAATAGAGGAACAACAGTTACATTTAAACCAGATCCTGAAATTTTCCCTTCAGTTGAAAGATTTAATTTTGATATGATTGAATCTAGATTAAGACAAACTGCTTTTTTAATTAAAGGAGTTACAATTAATTTAGTAGATAATAGATTAGATGAACCTCAAACTACAACTTTCTGCTTTAAAGAAGGTATTAAAGATTATGTAAGATATATTAATAGAGGTAAAACTACTTTAACTCAAGATATCTTATATTTTAATGGTGCTCAAAGATTTAAAAAAGTAGATGACACAGAAACTGATATTGTTGTTGAATTTGCAATGCAATATAACGATGGATTCAATACTGATGATATTTATTCTTATTGTAATAATGTTAAAACTCCAGGTGGAGGTACACATTACGATGGATTTATTAATGCATTAGTTAGAGTTTTTAATTCTTACGCACGTGCTAATAAATTTTTAACTGATAAAGATAATGAAAGAATTAAAGCGCAAGATTGTAAATCAGGTCTTGTTGCAGTTATTTCTGTAAAACATGAAAATCCAGAATATGAAGGTCAAGTTAAAGATAAATTAGGAAATCCTGAAGTTAAAGAAATTACTTCTTCTATAGTTGGTGCAATTTTAGAAAGATATTTAAATGAAAATAAAGATATTGCTACTCAAATTTTAACTAAAATTGTTCAAATTTATCATGCACGTATTAAAGCTGCAAAGATTTTTGAAGAAGAAAAGAAGAAAAACGGTATTGAAATTGCAACTTTACCTGGAAAACTTGCTGATTGTTCTAGTGCAAATCCTGAAGAATGTGAATTATTTATTGTTGAGGGTAATTCTGCTGGAGGTAGTGCAAAGCAAGGAAGAGATCCTCGAATTCAAGCAATTCTCCCTTTAAGAGGTAAAATTTTAAATGTTTTAAAAGCAAGTGATGATCAAATTATGGCTAATGCTGAAATTGGTAATATGATTAAAGCAATTGGTGGAGGATATGGAGAAAATTTCGATGTCTCTAAAATTAGATATCATAAAATTGTTATCATGACTGATGCTGATGTTGATGGAAGTCACATTAGATTATTACTTTTAACATTCTTTAATAGATTTATGAAACCTTTAATTGATGGAGGTTATATCTATATTGCTCAACCTCCACTTTATAAAGTTGAATATAAAAATAAAGATTATTACGCATATAGTGATGAACAACTTGAAGTAATTAGAAAACAACTTCAACTTAAAACTGGATATCCTTTCCAAAGATACAAAGGTTTAGGTGAAATGGATCCTGAACAACTTGAAGAAACAACAATGGATCCAAATGTAAGAAAAATGTTAAGAGTTACTATTGAAGATGCTTATTTAGCAGAAGAATTAATTAGTGAACTTATGGGTGAAGATGTTGAACCACGTTATGATTACATCACTAAAAATGCTCAATTTGTTAAAAATCTTGATATTTAATTAATAGGAGATAGTTATGGAAGATAAAAAAATACAAAACCAAGAAGAAGAAATTGAAAGTGGAATTGTTCCTTCTTTAAAAGATACTGAAATCTCTGATTTAGTTAAAAATTCTTTTATTGATTATGCAATGTCAGTTATCGTTGCTCGTGCGTTACCAGAAAGTAAAGATGGATTAAAACCTGTTCAAAGAAGAATAATTTACGCAATGAATGAAGCTGGATATACTCCAAGTAAACCATATGTAAAATGTGCTAAAATCGTTGGTGATGTTATGGGTAAATATCACCCACATGGTGACTCATCAATTTATATGGCTTTAGTTTATATGGCTCAAAATTTCTCACTTCGTTATACATTGATTGATGGACATGGTAACTTTGGTACTATGGATGGAGATGATCCTGCTGCATATCGTTACACTGAAGCTAGACTTAATAAATTATCCTTAGAATTAGTTAGAGATATCAATTTAGATACAATTGATTATATGCCAAACTATGATGGTACTTTAGATGAACCTTTAGTTTTACCATCACGTTTTCCAAATCTTTTAGTTAATGGTAGTGAAGGGATTGCTGTTGGTATGGCTACAAAAATGCCTCCACATAACTTAAAAGAAGTCACAAAAGGTATTATTGCATTTATTCATAATCCAGATATTAGTGTTGATGAATTAATGAATGATATTAAAGGTCCAGATTTCCCTACAGGTGGAATTGTTTATGGATTAAGTGGAATTAAAGATGCTTATGAAACTGGTAGAGGATCTTTTAAATTAAGAGCAAAAACTGAAATTCAAGAAATGCCAAATGGCAAATCAAAAATTATTGTTTCTGAAATTCCTTACCAAGTTAATAAAGGCGATTTAGTTAAAAAAATCGGTGAACTTGCTCGTGATAAGAAAATTGATGGTATTACTTCAATTAAAGATTATTCAAAAATTGATGTTCATATCGAAATTGAAACTCGTGCAGATGTAAATGCTAGTGTTTTATTAAATCAATTATTTAAAAATACCAAACTTGAAGTAAGTTATGGAATTATTAATCTTTCTATTGTTAATGGAGTCCCAAAAGTTTTAGGTTTAAAAGCTTTAATTTCTAATTATGTTGATTATCAAGTTGAAGTTATTAGACGTAGAACTGAATGTTTATTAAAGAAAGATGAAGCTAGAATTCATATTATTAATGGTTTCTTAATGTGTCATGATAACATTGATGAAATTGTTGAAATGAGTAAAAATAGTGAATCTCCTGAAGATTTTGTTCATAATTTACAAATTTCTAGATTCCAATTTAGTGAACCTCAAGCAAGAGCAATCGCTGCTTTAACTTTAGGAAGACTTACTAAACTTGAAACAAATAAATTAATTGATGAAAGAAATAAATTAGAAGAAAATATTAAAAATTATCACTATATCTTAGAATCAAGAGAACATATTTTAGAAGTTGTTGAAACTGAATTAGTTGAAATTGCTGATAAATTTGGTGATTGTAGACGTAGTCAAATCTCTTCTTCTTTATCTTCAATCGATGATGAAGATTTAATTCCAAAGCAAGATGTTGTTATTACATTAACTGAAAAGGGTTACGTAAAAAGAATGGCAGTTGAAGAATTTAAGAGTCAAAATAGAGGTGGAAAAGGAATTAAAGGTTTAACAACCTATAATGACGACGAAATTTCTAAATTAATTTACGCTTCAACTCATACTGACATCTTCTTATTCTCTTCAAAAGGAAGAGTATATCGTAAAAGAGGACATCAAATTCCTGAAGCAACAAGAACTGCAAAAGGAACACATATGGCAAATCTTTTATCACTTCAAGAAGATGAAAAGATTGTTTCAATTATTCCAGTTGATGAATACGAAAATAAATATTTATTCTTTGCAACTAAAAAAGGTATTTGTAAACGTACATCTTTAAGCGAATTCGTTAGAATTAATCAAAATGGTAAGTTTGCAATTACATTTAAAGAAGATGACGAATTACTTGATGTAAAAATTACTGATGGTAACGCTACAATCTTACTTGCAACAAAAAATGGATTACTTTCTAAATTCAATGAAAACCAAGTTCGTGAAATGGGAAGAACTGCAAGTGGTGTTAAAGGTATGAATGTTGATGGAAGTGAACTTATTTCTATTGCTACCTCTTTAGAAGGATCGAATGTCTTTGTTATTAGTGAAAAAGGTTTAGGAAAACAAACTTCTATCGATGATTATCGAGAAACAAATCGTGGTGCAAAAGGTGTTAGAACAATTAAAATTACTGAAAAAACTGGTAATTTAGTTGCAATGAAAGTGGTAGTTGGAGACGAAGATTATCTTGTTACAACAAATAAGGGAATTATTGTAAGAACTCCACTTTCTCAAGTTAGAAATTGTGGTAGAAACTCTCAAGGTGTTATCTTAATTAGTTTCAAAAACGATGATGAATATGTACAATCATGTACAATTCTTCCTCATAAAGAAGATGAAGATGATGCTTTAAAAGTAGAAAATACTGAAGAACAAAAGGAAGAAATTAAAGAATAATGAAACCTTTAGTTTATTTAAAAATAAATCCAAAATACGAGAATTTTGAAGCAAATGCAGTAAAAAATTGTGTTCAAGAGATGTTAATTAGTCAAAATGTTGTATATTCTACTTCACTTATTTCTGAAGATTATGATGTAGCACATTTTATTAATCTTGATGATGCAAGTTATTTTATTAATAATTCTAAAAAAGATGTTAAAAAAATAATTTCTTTATTTTATTCAGAAAATGATATCTATGGTAACATTTTAAAACCAATTAATAAAAAAGATGAAGAGGAAATGTTACCATATGAAATTTCTAAATTTGATATTAAAATCTTAAATTTGTTAGATTTAATTTTAGTACCTTCAAATGAAGCTAGAAATTTTTTAATTAATATTGGGGTTAAAACTGATATTAAAGTATTAAAAATGTGCACTAAAATATCAAATTATGAATTCAAAAATAGTATTTTACACAAAGCAATTTATTCTTATTTTAGAATAAATGATGAAAGTTTGTTATTTGTTACTACAATTAAACATAATGATGTGGAAGCTTTTAAGAATTTATTTGTATTACTTGAAAAATTCCCTAAAGCAACATTTGTGTGTATTTCACAATTTGCAAATAAAGGATTATTAAATTTAAAAATTAAATCTCTTTTAAAAAGAAAGCCTAAAAATTTAATTTTTACTACTCCTCTTACTTTAGATTTATACAATTCACTTATGTATAACGCTAAAATATTCTTAAATTTATCATCAATTCCAGGTAGTATTTTTGAATGTTATGAAGCAATGGCTAGTAAAACTCAAATTTTTGCATTAGAAAGTTCTTGTTTTAAAGATATCCTAATTGATAAAAAGAATTGTTATTTATATAATAATATCGATTTATTACGAGTTGGAATTGATCAATATTTATTAAATTTAATCGATTCTACTATCGATAATGCATTTAATGAAATAAAAGTAATTAATGGTTCAGAGAATGCAAAAGAATTAATAAATTATTATAAAGTATTAACGGAGGAAAAAATATGTTAGATGTTAATTACATTATAAACAATAAAGACGAAGTTAAAGAATTACTTGCTAGAAAAGGATTTGAAGCAGATATTGATTCTTTAGTTGAAGATTTATTAGAAAAAAGAAGATTACAAAGAGAAACTGAAACTAATAAAGCTGAACAAAATAAGTTATCCAAATCTGTTCCAGAAGTCAAAAAAGCAGGTGGAGATGTTCAAGCTATCTTTGCTAAAGTTAAAGAATTAGCAAATATTAATAAAGAAAATGAAGAAAAATTAAAAGTTATTGACGAAAGAAGTCATGCTGTTTTAGTTGCTTTACCAAATTTACCTGATAAAGATCTTCTTCCTGGTGAAAAAGAAAATAATAAACCAATTTTCTACAATAAAGAAAAACCAGAATTTGATTTTGCTATTAAATCACACGTTGAATTATGTGAATCATTAGGTTTAATTGATTACGAAAGGGGTGTTAAAGTTGCTGGTGCTGGAACTTGGTTCTACACTGGTCTTGGAGCACAACTTGAATGGGCACTTTTAAATTTCTTTATTAGTGAACATTTAAAAGATGGATTCCAATTCATGTTACCTCCACATTTATTAAATTATGATTCAGGTTTCACTGCTGGACAATTCCCAAAATTTGAAGAAGATGTCTTTAAACTTGATTTACCAGATCAATTTAGATTCCTTTTACCTACTGCTGAAACAGCTTTAGTAAACTATTACCGTAATGAAATTTTAGATGAAAATGAATTACCAAAGAAATTCTTCGCTTATACTCCTTGCTATAGAAAAGAAGCTGGTACAAATAGAGCTGAAGAAAGAGGTATGATTAGAGGATACCAATTCAATAAAGTTGAAATGGTTGAATACACTAAAGAAGATGATAGTGATCGTGCTTTTGAAGAATTAGTTGGAAAGGCTAAATCTTTAATGACAAAACTTGGATTACATTATAGAGTTTCAAAACTTGCAGCAGGTGATTGTTCTCACTCAATGGCAAGAACTTATGATATCGAAGTTTATATCCCATCTTTAGATATTTATAAAGAAGTTTCTTCAGTTAGTAACGCTAGAAGTTACCAAGCAAGAAGAGGCATGATGCGTTATAAAGATAGTGAAGGAAAAATTCACTATATGCATACATTAAATGGTAGTGGACTTGCTACAAGTAGAGTTTTCCCTGCAATGCTTGAACAATATCAAAATGCAGATGGAAGTGTTACAATTCCAGAAGTTTTACAACCATTTATGGGTGGATTAAAGGTTTTAAAACCTATTAAAAAGTAGTATAATAATTAAGCCACTACAATTTATCGTTTCGAACCAGGTCAGGATGGGAACATAGCAGCCTTAAGATTATCGTATAATTGTGTAGTGGTTTTTATTTTATGGAAAAAGAAAAATTAGAATATTTTATGGATTTAGCATTAAAAGAAGCAAATATTGCTTATTTTAATAATGAAATTCCAGTTGGCGCAATAATTGTAGATAAAGATTTAAATATTATAGGAAAAGGATATAATACAAGAGAAAAAAATCAAGATATTTTAGGACACGCTGAAATTAACGCTATAAAGGATGCAATTAAAAATATAAATTCTAAAATATTAAATGATTGTACAATCTTTATTAATCTTGAACCTTGCTTAATGTGTCTTGGTGCGATTAAAGAAGCACATATTAATAATATTGTAGTTGGATTAAAAAACGATAAATATTCATTAATTGAACGTCAAATGAGAGATGATTTTTATTTTGAAAATAAAATTAATTTCATTTTTGGAATAAAAGCAAAAGAATCTAAAACATTAATTGAAAATGCTATGAAGAAGATGCGTAAATAACGCATCTTTTTTACATAGTAAAATATAAAAAAATGATATAATATAAAATATGTTAGAACTTAAGAATATATCAAAGGATTACTTTGTAGATAAAAAACCTTTTAGAGCATTGAAAAATATATCACTATCATTTAATGATAGTGGATTTGTATCAATTTTAGGACCTTCAGGATGTGGTAAAACTACTCTTTTAAATGTCATTGGAGGACTTGATCACTATACAGAAGGTGATTTAATTATTGATGGAATTTCTACTAAATCATATAAAGATAAAGAATGGGATATTTATAGAAATAAAAAAATAGGATTTGTTTTTCAATCCTATAATTTAATTCAGCATTTAACTATTTTAGAAAATGTTGAATTACCTTTAACTTTAGCAGGTGTAGGAAAAAAAGAAAGAAGTGAAAAAGCGAAGATAGCTTTAGAAAAAGTTGGATTAAAAGATATTTATAACAAAAAACCTAATCAATTAAGTGGAGGTCAACAACAAAGAGTTGCAATTGCAAGATCTTTAATTAATAATCCTTCAATTATTTTAGCGGATGAACCAACAGGTGCTTTAGATAGTAAAACTAGTGTCCAAGTTATGGATATTTTACATGAGATTTCTAAAGAAAAATTGGTAATTATGGTTACTCATAATGCTGATTTAGCAAAAGAATATTCTACAAGAATTATTACTTTAAAAGATGGTAACTTATTAACTGATTCTAATAACGAAGAAGTAAAAGAAAATAAAGATAGTGATGAAAATTTAAAGAAAAATAAAACTTCAATGTCATTTTTTAGTGCATTTAAAATGTCTTTAAGAAATTTAATGACTAAAAAAGGGAGAACAATTGCAACAAGTGTTGCTAGTAGTTTTGGTATTATTGGAGTTGCTTTAGTTTTAGCACTTTCTAATGGATTTTCAGGATACATTACTGATTTAGAATCTCAAACCGTATCAACATTACCAATTAATGTTGCAAGTGTTATTCAATATAGTGAAAAAACTGATACAGATTCTTTAAATCCAGAATACCCTGATGATAATTTATTAAGACCAGAAATCCCAAAGTATACCGGTAAATATACATATAAAGTTAGTAATATTAATTCTAAATTTTTAAATTATATTGAATATTTAAAAGAAGATAAAAAATATGTAAGTACTTATTTTAAAGTTTATAATACTAATTATTCGATGAATTTAATTACTGATTTTAACGGAGAAATTAATATTGTTGATAATAGTTCTACTAATTCTTCTACTACTGATTCAATTATGTCTAGTTATATTGGACTTCCTACTACTCCATTCCATAGATTATATGGAGAAGAAGAATATATTGAAAAAACTTATGAAGTAATTTATGGAAGTTATCCTGATTCAAATAATATTAATGAAGTATGTTTGGTAGTTGATGAAAAGAACCAAATTCCATTTTCAACTTTACAAAAATTAGGTATTTTTAGTGAATATGATGATAAAGAAACTGCTAATCAAAATCCAATTAAATTTGAAGATATTTTAAATAAAAAATATAAATTAGTGTTTAATAATGCATTATATTCTAAAAAGGATGGATCGAATAAAGATTATTATTCTCAAAATGATTTAACAACTTTATTTAATGAAGATAACGAAAATAATTCAATTGAGCTTAAAATTACTGGTATTTTAAGACCTAAACAAAGTTCTCAAATCCAAGTTATGACTCCTGGATTATGCTATAATTCAAAATTAAGTGATTATATTGATAATTTAAATGTTACAAGTGATGTTACAAAATCAGTATCTAAAAATATTGAAATTAAAGATGAAATATATTTAGATAACTTTAAAGAATCTTTAATTAATTTAACAAAAGATAATGTAATTGGTAGCGAAAATGTTTCTAAAACAATTGCATTATATTCAGCTTATATGAATTTTTATTCATTATTCGGTGATTCTCAAATAGCTGCAAATAAATACTATAGTGAAATGGCTAAAATTGGTGCTGATATTGGGGTAAATTCTCAATCAATTGAGTATTATTCAGAAGATATTGCATCAAGGATTGAAGAAATATTTAATTTATATAATACAGATAAAGATAAATTTTATGAAGAAATTATAAATTTATTTGCGTATCTTACAAGTTATTCTAAAATTAGATCAGTTGTTATTTTTCCATCTGGTCTAAATGAAAAAACTAAAATATTAGAATCTTTAGATGAATATAATAATTTAACTTCATCTCTTGATAGCTCAAAACACGCTACAAAAGAAAGTGAAAAAGTTTATTATATAGATATTGTTAGTGATTTAACTTCATCTTTATCTATTTTAATTAATACAATTTCTGTTATTTTAATTATTTTTGCATCAATTTCTTTAATTGTTAGTAGTGTTATGACTGCAATTATTACTTATGTTTCAGTTGTAGAACGTACTAAAGAAATTGGTATTTTAAGAGCGCTTGGAAGTAGAAAGAAGGATGTAGGAAGATTATTTAAAGCGGAATGCTTTATTATTGGTCTTTTAAGTGGAATATTTGGTATTTTAGTAACTTATATAGTAAGTATTCCAATTAATATCATTTTAAATAATATGTTCCCTACATATGGACTTGGATCAATTGCATCTTTAAATTATTTGCACGCAATAATTTTAATTTTAGTTGCAATTGTATTAAGTTATTTTAGTGGACTTGTACCTGCTAGAATTGCTGCTAAAAAAGATCCAGTAACTGCTTTAAGGACTGAATAATTATGAAAAAGTTTAATTTTAAAGAAAAGAAAGAAATAATTCGATATAATCCAGATTTTTTACATGGATTAACTAGTGAAGAAGTTAATGAAAGAAA
>CAVKAB010000009.1:0-4758 GCA_963653985.1 Bacteroidaceae bacterium | reverse complement strand
AGATGATGAGATTTATGGTGGAAGTTATGTTTTTAATGGAACTTGTTATGCTAGAGTAGATAAAATTGGAGATGATAACTACATCAATAAATTACAATTAAAAAGTAAAGAATTTAAACAAACTAGAAGTAGAATGTTTGTTCAGCTTAATAAATTATTCAAAACTATTGGTATTATTGTTGTAGTTTTAGGAATCTTAGAAATTATTGAATTTGGAATTTCTGGAATTATAGATGAAAATGTTGATTTTCAAGGTGTTTATGATTGGATTGCTGGTGATGTTATTCGTCAATTAAGTGGATCGTTAGTTTCGATGATCCCTTCAGGTATGTATCTTTTAACTTCTACTGCTTTAGCGGTTGGAGTATTTAATCTTGCAAATGAAAAAGTATTAGTAAAAGATATGTATTCTCAAGAAACCCTAGCAAGAGTGGATACTTTATGTATTGATAAAACAGGTACGATTACCGATGGAAATATGTCTGTATTTGATTATGAATTAATTGATAAAAATCTAAAAAAAGATAGATTTGAAGCGTATGTTTCTTCTTTTACTAAAGTTTTAGGAGATGATAATATTACTAGTAAGATTTTAAGTAAGTATTTTATTAAAAAAGAAATTTTCGATTATACTGAAGTAATCCATTTTAATAGTGATAATAAGTATAGTGCCATATCTTTTAAAGATGGTGGTACTTTAGTTATTGGTGCGTATAATTATTTTGAAATTACTAATGATAGTGAGGTTAAAGATAAGGTAGAAGAATCTTCATCAAATGGATTTAGAGTATTACTTGTAGGATTTTCAAAAGATTCAATTAAAAAAGAAAAATTACCTAAAAAAATAGACGCAATTGCAATTATTAGACTTCAAGATCATATTAGAGATGATATTAAAACTTGTATAAATTGGTTTAATAATAACGATGTTAATATTAAAGTTATTAGTGGTGATAACCCTTTAACTGTTAGTAAAATTGCAGATGCTAGTGGAATTAAAAATGCTGTTAATTATATTTCACTTGATAACTTAAGTGATGATGAAGTTAAAGATGCTGCTTTAAAATATAATGTTTTTGGAAGAGTTTCACCATATCAAAAAGAATTAATTGTAAAAACATTAAAAGAAAATGACCATACAGTTGCTATGGTTGGAGATGGCGTTAATGATATTTTATCTTTAAAGAGTGCTGATGTTTCTATTGCACTTGAAAGTGGTAGTAAAGCTACAAAAGATATTGCGTCTTTAGTTTTAGTAGATAATAACTTTAATAAATTACCTAAAGTTATTTATGAAGGAAGAAGAGTTATTAATAATTTAAGTAGAACTTGTATGTTATTTTTAACAAAAACTGCTTTTTCAATTTTTATGAATATTTTCTTCCTTATTTATGGAATGATTACTACTTTTGGTACGAAAGATGCTATTTTATGGCCTTTCTCTCCAAATAACTTTTATTGTTGGGAACTTTTTACAATAGGAATTTCTTCATTCCTTTTAACTTTAGAAAATAATACCTCAAGAATTAAAGGTGATTTCTTAACAAATGCATTTAAACAAGCAATTCCATTTGGAGTTACGATAGCTATTCCAATTGCTACAATTTATTTAGTATTTTTAATGAATGGATTTGGATTTGATAAAACTCAAATATTAAATATTTGTACTTTATTTATTTCAATTGCATCATTCTTCCCACTTTTATATTCGTGTTCACCATTTAATACATTTAGACTTGGGGTATTTATTGGAGGTATTTTACTTTCAGTACTACTTTATGGATGGAGTATTGTTGGTACAAACTGGATGTTAATTAATGGAATTAATTCAACTGCACCTAGATTTTTAACTACTAGAGAAATAATTGCAACATTAATTATGCTTGTGGTTTATGCAATTGTAATTATGTCTCCAAGAGTATTTGTAGCGATAAGAAGGAAAATTAAACATGAAAACAGAAGATAATATTCAAAAAGAAGTAATTAAATTAATAAATGAATTACCATTTGATAAGATCAATGTTAATTTAATTTGTAAAAATTTAAATATTACTCGTCAAGCATTCTATTATCATTATGAAAATGTTTTTGATGTAATATATGCGATTTATTTATCCAATCCAATTAAAAATAAAGAATTTAATTCGATTAATGATGCAATAAATGAAGTAATTAAATATTTAGATGCACATAAAAAATTCCATGAACTTATTTATGAAAGTGCATCTAAAGAAATCTTACTTGATATTATTACATCCTATTTAAATAAGTTTCTATTAAAATATTTAGATAAATTTAATTTTAAGGATGATAAAAAGAAAAGTATTTCTAGAATTTATAGTTATGGAATATCTAATGAGTTATTATTTTTATATTTCTCATTAGATGATAATTCCATCGTTATTAACGATATAAATTCAATATTTAACGATGAAGTTATTGGAAAAATAAAAAAAGATTAATTTATATTTGTATAAGAATGTGTTAATATTTATAAAGCATGTTCTAATTAAATACACTTTTGTTGATTTAAAAGGAGAAATTTATGCGAAAAGAAGATATTAAAGGTACTATTGTTTATATAGTGATGCTTGCAATTGTTGTGCTTGTAGCATTTTATGTAATTCAACCTAATTTTCATTATATAACAGATAATTTAACTCAAGGTGGCGCTATTGCTTGTGTTATTTTAAGTTTATTTATTGGATTAATTTTAAATGCTTTATTAATTGAATTTGGTCACTTACTTGGTGCTAAACTTGGTGGATATGAAGTTTATTTATGTAATATTTTAGGTCTATGTTTTTATAAAAAAGATAAAGAAAGTAAGAAAAAATCATTCAAATTTGCTGAATTTGATGGTATTAGTGGAGAAACCAGAGTAGTTTTAAAGAATGAAAAATCAAATCCAAGACTTTATATTCTTTTTCCAATCTTATTCATTTTAATTGAAGCGATTGTATTACTTGTTTTTATTACATTAATTACTGATTCAAGTGATTTTGCTTATTTAAAATACGCAATGATTATTTGCTTAACTATCGGAGGAATTTTAGTTCTCTATGATTACATTCCATTAGAACTTGATTCATTAACAGATGGATTTAGATATGTTATTACAAGTAAAAAAGTTAATGTTGAAGCATATAATGAATATTTAAGAATTAAATATGAATTATTCTATGGATCAAAAGATTTAAATTTTAAAACATTTGATGAAATTAATGATTACACTGCAAAAATCAACTTATTATCCTTATATAGATTAATTGAAGAAAATAAAATTGATGAAGCATTAGAATTAGTTAATAAAATCATTGATGGAAAAGTAGGATCTACTTATAAAGAATATGCATTATTAAATAAATTCTATTTATTATGCTTAAAGAAAGAGAATGTTCAAGAATTCTTTGATAAATTAAATGATGAAACTAAAAAAGATATTAAGAGTGCAAAAACATTACTTGGATGTAGATGCTATCTTGGATATTTATTAAATATTGATAAAGCTGAAAGTGAATTAAGTTTTGTTAGATCGAAAGTTAAAACATTATCAAAGAAATCTAAAGAAGATTTTACTGAAAATGAAGTAAAATTATTTGATTTATTAAACGAGTTAAAGTAAAAGAAAATCCATTGGAAATTTAATCCAATGGATTTTTTGATAGAAATTTTAATAATAATTATTTAGCTTTTGTTTCTTCAGAAACACCGTTTTGTTTTTCTAAAAGTGCTTTAATATCACTTAATAATTCAACTTCAGTTGGTGCTTTTGGAGATTCAGGTGCTGGAACTGGTCTTTCTTCTGGATGTTTTTGATAATATAATTCAAGTTCAGCAGCTTTTAATTCATCTCTCTTCTTTTGTAAGTAAGCGAATGTTTTAACAACTGTGAATAAGAATAAAGCAATAATTAAGAATGTAATAACAGCATTGATCAATGTGCCCCAATCGATGACTGCTAATCCTTTATAATAATATGTTGATCCTCTTAAAACATAACTATCTTTGATTGATGCAAAGTTATCTAATTTACCTACGACATTTGTCCAATCAGAGACACTATATGCCTCTTTTAATCCTAGTGCTTCGTATCCTCTTTGAGTATCGTTAATAGCTGGTAAAACTGTAACTAATCCAGCAATACCACCTGGAACACCCCAAGTACAAATTGATAATAAAATGTTTGTAACAGCTGTGACGATTGCGCTGAATGCACTACCCATGATGACACCAACAGCCATATCAATAACATTTCCTTTAGAGATGAATTTTTTAAATTCTCCCCATAATTTTACTTTGTCTTTCTTTTTTGACATAAAAATCTCCTTTTTCTATCATTAACAATTATAAATGATTTAAAAATGTTTGTTAATATTTTAAATTATTTTATAATATTAAGAGAGGTTTTTTATGAACAAAGTAATTGTAATGACTGATTCTACTTGTGATTTATCAGAAGAATTAGTAAAAAAATATGATATTAAAGTATATCCTTTACATGTCACATTCCCTGGAGATAATAAAGATTATTTAGATGGAAAGAATTGTTTCCCTGAAGAAGTCTATAAAAGATGCGAAGAAAATGGATTTACTCCTAAAACGGGTGCAATCAATATTATTGAATTTATTAATTATTTTAAAGAATATATTGATAAAGGATACGATATTATTTATACAGGTATTGGTGCTAATTTATCTTCTTCATATAATAATGCATTAGTTGCAAGTAGAGAATATCCAGAAGGAAGAATTGAA
>CAVKAB010000008.1:0-16493 GCA_963653985.1 Bacteroidaceae bacterium | reverse complement strand
TTTCGAAGGTAGTCAATATAGTCAAGAAATTATTGCAATTGGTGCAATTAAATGTTCACTTGATGCTAAAAATAACATTAAAGAAGTTTCAAAAGGATTTAAAGTATATTGTAAAATAAATTCACAAGTTGGAAAAATTGTTACAGAATTAACCGGAATTACTAATGAGCTCTTAAGTAAAGAAGGTTTAAGTTTTGAAGATGCAATTAAAAAATTTGAAAAGTATGTAGGTAAAGAAGACACCAAATTTATTCAATATGGTAATTTTGATATGCATTTATTACATAATTCTCAAGTTTTAAATAATTTAGAAGATAATGAATTTATTCAAAGAATCTTTAGAAATAACATTGATCTTGGAGGATTAATCGCTCAATACATCAGAAAAGATAAAGGTCACATGATTTCATTAATTGATGCATGTAAGATTTTTAATTTAAATGTAGAAGGTGAAGAACATGATCCTTTAAGTGACGCGATTAATTTAAAAAATGTTTATGAAGCATTCTTAAAAGAAAAAGGAATTTTACGTAAAGAATATTTAAACCACATTGCAAATTCTAATTATCCAAATCCAATTAGAAAAGTTTTAAAGAAAATTATGAGTGATCAAAAAGTTACTTTAAAAGATTTAGAAACTTATATTGATGAAGAATTAAAGTAAATGGAATTAAACAAATTTAATAAAGAAAATACCTATAAAAATAGAGGTATGTTTTTAGAATACCTAATCAATGAATCAAATAAATATTATTTAATGAATAATATTGGGGTAATTTATAAAAAACCTACTCCAATCCAAGTAGTAAAAATTAATAATCAAAACAAGATTATTGAAGCGTATTTTAAAGAGTCATCAACAAGTGACTATAATGGATTATACAAGAGAAAATACATTGATTTTGAAGCAAAACAAACTGAATCAAATACATCTTTTCCATTAAGTAACTACACAAAAAACGAATTAAATCATTTATATAAAATAGAAGAAAATGGAGGGATAGCATTTACAATCATATATTTTAAAAATCTTAATTTATTTTATCTTTACGAAATAAGAAAAATGAAAGAATATTTAAAATTAAATACTAGAAAATCAATACCTTTAAAAGAAATAAAAGAAAAAGGATATCTAATTAATCAAAAATTAAATATCCCTTTAGATTATTTAAATATAATCGATTTATTTATTGATTCTTATTAAATTTACAATATTTTTTAATCTTGCAATCAATGCATTCTGGATTAATCGCCCTACATTTATATCTTCCAAAAAAGATAATTTCATGATGAAGTTTGATCCAGCTAGATTTAGGAAAGTTATTTTTTAATGAAGTTTCAGCTTTAGTAACTGAATCTTCTTCTTTGATATACCCAAGTCTTTTAGAAAATCGATAAATATGAGTATCCACTGGAAATTCTGGAATATCAAATAATTCAATCAAAACAACATTTGCAACCTTGTTTCCAACCCCTTTAATAGATAACAAATCTTTCTTAGAAGATGGTACTTTATGGTTAAAATTATTAATTAATTTATTTGCTACATCTTTAATCGCTAGAGCTTTATTCTTATAAAGCCCTAATCCTTTAATAATCTCTTCAATATCTTCTATTTTAGCGTTATTTAATTCATCTAAACTTTTATATTTACAAAATAATATAGGAGTTACTTCATTAACTTTTTTATCAGTAGTTTGCGCACTTAAAATAACTGCAATTAATAATTCATAATCTTTAGAATAATCTAAAGAACACTTCGCATTTGGATAAAGTTTATCCAAATATTCCATTATTTCCTTACTTTTAATAGAGTCCTGCATTTTCTTTTTCTTTTAATCTCTTTTCAATTAATGAATCAATATAAGGAAGGTATGGTTTTTCATTATTAATCGCGTCTTTTAAAGAATTGATAATAATATCTTCATCAATATTATTATTTACCCATTTTTCAACGTATTGAATATCGTTTTGATTTAAATTTCTTTCTAATAATTTCTCAAAATTATCTACAATTCGATAGAATAAATCTTGAGAATAATCTTTATTCTCATCTTTTGAAATAAATTCCCTACTATAAATTGTTAATAATTCATCATATAAATTATCTAAAGAAGATACTAAACCTTGATTAGTTTTAATATATTTAATGTAGTTTTTATTCATTAAATTAGAAAGTCCAATATCAATTTCTTTTTTAGACATTGTTAATTTCATCTCTAATAAATCATTAGTAATAAGTCTTGTACCAGTTTCAAGTAAGTAATTACTCATTAAAGAAATTAAAACTTCATTTAAAGATAAATTTAATTCTTTATAATATTCAAGTAATAAGTTATCAAAATTAATATTTTTATAAAATCCTTTTTCATTCATATTTTTTCATCTTCCTTTCTTCTTCTTTAATCTTTTCTTTATTTAATTTATCTAATAGATATTCATTATCATGTAATATTTTTAAAACATTTTCATCTATTTTTAAATCATATTCTTTAATAAATCTATAACATCTTAATATTCTTAATGGATCTTCATTAATTGATATTAATGGATCTTTTATAAATCTCAATCTCTTATTCTTTAAATCTTGATATCCATTACTTGGATCAATAATTTTATAAGATTCATCAATATAAATAGCATTAATTGTAAAATCTCTTCTTAAATAATCAATACTAATATCTTTAATAAATTCAATTTTAGAAGGGTGTCTAAAATCTTTATAATCATATTCTTTACGTAATGTTACAAGATCAATATGTAATCCTTTGTATTTAGTTTGGCACACTCCAAACTTAGAAAATGTTTTAGAAACATCTAAAAATTTAACTATCTCATTTGGAGTAGCATCCGTAACAAAATCATAATCTCTAATTTCTCTATTTAAAAGATAATCTCTACTGCTACTTCCAATCATATATAATCTAAATCCAGCGTTATTAAAAATTACCTTAAAATGGTCAAATACTTCATTCATCTTTATTATTATATCAAATTAATTAATCTAATTAAAAAATCCTTCTTATTAGGAAGGAATTTTCTTACTTAACATGACTTTTTAAAATCTTGCTTGCTTTAAATCCAACATTCTTACTTGGTGGAATTTGAATTTTTTCTTTTGTAACTGGACTTGTACCAATTCTTGGTTTTCTTGTTTTAACTTTGAAAGTACCAAATGATGAAATTTTAATTTCTTCACCTTTGATTAATCCTTTTTCAACTTCTTCAAAGAATAAGTCAATTACTTTTTCAACATCTTTTTTAGTAAAACCTTGTTCACTTAAGGATTCACTAACAACATTAATAATATCAGCTCTATTCATCTTTTTTCTCCTATTTTCTTTTTCTTAAAATTAAATTAATTGGGGAACCAATTAGTTCAAAAGATTCTCTAATCTTATTTTCAATATATCTAAGATATGAGAAATGCATCCATTCTGGCTCATTAACAAATAATGCAATAGTTAATGGTTTGCTACTTACTTGTTGAGCATAATAGATTTTACATCTTCCTCCATTAAATGATGGAGTTTCATTCATAAGTTGTGCTTCTTGAATAATTTCATTTAATACTGAAGTTTTGATTTGATATGTATATGATTCATATACTTGATTAATAGTATTAAATAATTCATTCTTATTCTTTAAAGTTAAAGCACTTGTAAAAATAAGTGGAACATAATCTAAGAATTTAAATTCTGTAACATACTTTTCTTTAAATTCTTTACGATATTGATTAACATCTTTAATCAAATCACACTTATTAATTAAAACAATAATAGCTTTCTTAGATTCAATAGCGTATCCAACAACTCTTTTATCTTGTTCTAAAATGCCATCTTTAGCATCAATAACTAATATAGCAATATCTGCTTTATCAATTGCACGTAATGCTCTTAAAGCAGCGTATTTATCAATTGCTTCATAGATTTTTCCACGTTTTTTAAGACCTGCTGTATCAATAATTGAATATTTATGATCGTTATATTCAAAATCAACATTGATTGAATCTCTAGTAGTACCTTCAATATTTGATACAATTACTCGATCATTTCCAGTAATTTTATTAAACATTGATGATTTACCAACATTTGGTCTTCCAATTAAACAGAATTTAATAGCTTCTTCATCACTAACTGGTTTTTCTTCTTCTCTTGGTAATTCTTTAATTACTTTATCAAGAAGATCTCCAATACCAATTCCATGTTCTCCACTAACCGCAATTGGATCTCCTAAATTTAATGCGTAAAATTCATAAATATTGTTAATTAAAGCAACATCATCAATTTTATTTACTGCAATAATTGTAGGTTTATTTGCTTTATGAAGCATTTTAGCAACTAGTCTATCATCATCTGTAATTCCAATTTTTCCATCAACAACGAATATAACTAAATCAGCTTCATCAATTGCAAGTTCTGCTTGCATTCTAATTTGTGATTGGAATGGTTTATTTTCAAGTTCAATACCACCTGTATCAACAACATTAAATGGAATAGTAAGCCAACTTGCTTTAGCGTAAATTCTATCACGAGTAACTCCACGAGTTTCTTCGACAATAGATTTTTTCTCTCCAATAAGTCTATTAAAGATTGTTGATTTTCCAACTGATGGAGAACCAACTAATGCAACTAAAGGTAAAGCCATACTAGATGAGCCCCCTTTCTTTTGCTAAATCAAGAATTTTTGTAGCAACTTCTTCTGCACTAATATTAGTAGAATCAATATTTATTGAGTCACTTGCAGGAGTAAGTGGACAAAAATCTCTATGTGAATCTATATAATCTCTTTTTTTAATATTTGCTAATGAGTCATCAAAGCTAGATTCAATATTTTTACTTTGATTTTCTAAAAATCTTCTCTTACCTCTTTCATTAACATCAGCTACTAAGAAAATCTTTAATTGAGCATCTTGAAGAACATAAGTTCCAATATCTCTTCCATCCATTACAACATTTCTACCCTTAGCAATTTTTCTTTGAAGATCAACTAAAAATAAACGGATATTCTTATAAGAAGCAATATAAGAAACATTATCTGCAACTTCATTATCTCTAATTTCTTTAGAAACATCTTCTCCATTTAAACAAATCTTATTATTAGAATCAAAACTAATATCGATTTTTCCAATTAATGAATCACTTTCTGTTTCATTTTTAGGATCTAATCCATTTTTTATTACTGCAAGAGTGAAAGCTCTATACATAGCACCTGTATCAATATAGGTAAAATTAACTTTAGAGGCTAAAATCTTTGCAACAGTAGATTTACCACTTGCACTAGGACCATCAATAGCAATAGAAACAAATTTATCCATTAATTAACCTCACACTTAAAAAACTAACGCCGATTAGTATACCAATAAAAAGACAAAATAGCAAAACAAGAATAATAATTTTACGTTTTCTTTTCTTTAGATAGTATTCATAAACCGTGATACTTTTTTCATCTTTAGAAACCTTTTCTTTTTTCTTTAAGTTAATCTTAAACTTAATAAAATTTTCTTTAACTTTTATATTCTTAAATAAATCTAAAAAGTTAGTATTAATTAATCGATAAAATCGATATTTTTTCATTCTAGTAAGATTTCTAAACATCCAAAGTATTTTATCATTTTTTAGGGTTACTTTTAAATATTAAATGAAATATTTTAAGAAAATATTTATATTAATTTCTCTTATTAATAAATATTAGCAATTGCTAACTGATTTTTAACTTTCAAAAAATCAATTAAATTTTTATAATATAGAAGATGAATATGTGGAGGAAAAACATATGGCAAAAAAATTAAAAGTTAATCAAGATGCATGCGTTGGCTGTGGATTATGTGTTGGTACATTCCCAGAAACATTCGAATTCAACGATGATAATAAAGCAAAAGTTGTAGCAGAATGTGATGACTCAGTTGCTGAAGAAGCAATTGCTTCATGCCCAGCTGGTGCAATCGAAGAAGAATAATAAATAAAACTTCTAATCCTTGGATAATTCCAGGGATTTTTTTATTTCTAAAATCATAAAAAGAGAGGAAATTAATTCCTCTCTCTAATTTTATACTTCTATTTCTTTAATGTTAACTTGATTACCAACTTTTAAATATGTATTTGTACTTCCACAATGTGGACATGTTTTTCCATATTTAACTGTTTCGTATTCTTTTTTGCAATCATCACAAATTGTAATTGCTTTAATTACTTCACATTTAAGTTTGCAGTTTTCTAAGACTTGTTCTTTTTTAACCGCCCAATTCCAGCAATCTTCTAAATAATCAAAGATTACTCCACTAACTTCACCAACTTCTAATGTAACAGCATTAATATGATTAACATTATTTTCTTCAGCAACTTTTTTTACATCATCAATGATGTAGAAAACGATACCAAGTTCATGCATTAGTTAGTTTTACCTGCCTTTGCTTCTTTCTTTTTAGCTTTAACATATTCTTTATGTTTCTTTTGAGAAGCTTTTTCTTCTGGAGTCTTTTTACCAAATTTAATCTTAATTCCACGTTTAATAGCGTATGGTAAGATATATTTAAATTTATCTTCAGTTCTAACTAAATTTGAACATTCTGGATGATCTCTATATAAGTGGATAGCATCAAATTCACATTTTGTTGTACATAATCCACATCCAATACACTTATTAGGATCAACAACTGAAGCACCACAGCTTAAACATCTAGCTGTTTCTGCTTTAACTTGTTCTTCAGTTAATGTCTTATGAGCATCTTTGAATGAACGTTTATAATCAATTGTTTCATCCATACCAGCTTCATTACGTTTTCCTGTATCATATTTTCCAAAGATTAATTCATCTTTATTTAATGGTGGGAAATAACGTTTATCTCTACCAATTGTTAAACTTGCTGTTAATTGAACATATCTATGTAATGAAGTTGCTGCTTCTTTACCTTGAGCAATTGCTTCGATACAAGTTTTTGGACCTGTATAGAAATCACCACCAACGAATACTGATTTATCAGCAGTTTGGAAAGTAATCTTATCAGCTTCTGGATAACCATATTTATTAAATGTAACACCAGTTCCATCAAATAATTTACCATAATGAATCTTTTGACCAACAGCGAAGAATACATGATCTGCATCTAATGTTGTTAATTCATTTTCATCATATTTTGGTGAGAATTTATGATTTTCATCATAAACACTTGTACATTTCTTTAAAACGATTTGTTTAACATGTCCATTTTCTTCAACGATTTCTTTTGGACCAACAGCATGAACAAATTCGATACCTTCTTCTTTAGCTTCAAAAATTTCTTCATCACTTGCTGGCATAATGTCTTCAGTTTCAAGAGAACACATATAAACTTTACTAGCACCAAGTCTAATAGCACTTCTTGCAGCATCGATAGCAACATTACCACCACCAATAACTACAACATTACCTTCAGTTTTAATACTATGATCATCTGCTACTCTATGTAAGAAACTAACTGCAGTTTCACAACCTTCAGCATTTTCACCAGGAATTCCAGGGAGTCTACCATCTTGGCAACCAATAGCAAAGAAGAATCCAGTGTAACCTTGTTTCTTTAATTCTTCAATTGTAACATCAGTTCCAACTTCACAATTAAGTTTAATTTCAACACCCATTTCTTTCATGATATCGATTTCAGCTTCAATAACATCTTTTTCAAGTTTATATGAAGGGATACCATAAGTTAACATACCACCAGCTTTTTGATTCTTTTCAAATACTGTTGGGAAATAACCTTTTTGTGCTAAATAGAATGCACATGAAAGTCCAGCAGGACCTGCACCAATAATAGCAATCTTTTCTTTCCATCTTCCAACGTTGCTTGGCATAACCATTTCTGGAACATATCTTGTTTCAGCTTTTAAATCTTGTTCAGCAACGAATTTTTTAACTGCATCAATAGCAACAGCTTGATCAATTTTTCCACGAGTACATTCTTCTTCACAGAATCTATTACAAACTCTACCACAAACTGCAGGGAATGGGTTTTCTCTTTTAATTAATGCTAAAGCATCTTTATATCTACCTTGATTTGCAAGTTTTAAATAACCTTGAACTGCAACGTGAGCAGGACATGCTGCTTTACATGGAGCTGTACCTGTATCGTATGAATTAATACGGTTATTATCTCTATAATCTTCATCCCATTTGTCTTCACCCCAACTTAAATTATCTGGTAATTCATGTTTTGGATAAACAACTGGTCCATTAGTTGTACATAATTTTTGACCAAGTTTGACTGCACCAGCAGGACAAACTTCAACACATCTACCACAAGCAACACAGTTTTTTGTATCAACTTTAGCAGTATATGCACTACGTGACATATTTGGAGTATTGAATAATTGAGATGTTCTTAAAGCGTTACAAATATTGACGTTACAATTACAAATAGCAAAAATCTTATCTTTACCATCAATATTAGTAATTTGGTGAACGAAACCATTATCTTCCGCACGTTTTAAAATTGTCATGACTTCTTCATAAGTTGCGTATCTTCCTTTATGTGTTTGGACACAATAATCAGCCATATCACCAACTCCAATACACCATTCTTCGCAATTATCACCACAACCTTCATTTAATTTAGCTCTACCATAGCGGCAGGAACAAATACCAACTGATAATTGACCTTCATATTTCTTTAACCAATATGAAATATGTTCAATATCAGCGCTCTTATTTTCCATTTCAATAGCTTTTTCAACTGGAATAACGTGCATTCCAATTCCACCTCCTCCTGGAGGTACCATTGGAGTAACTTTTTCTAAAGGTAAGAATGTCATTCTTTCAAAGAATTGAGCAAGTTCAGGATATTTATCTAATTGCTCTTTCTTCATATTTGTGAATTCAGCACTACCTGGAACAAACATTGGTAAAACCCATTGTTTGATTTTCTTTTCGTTTTCCCAATTGTATTCTAAAAGACCTACTTCAGACATTTCTTGTAAAATCTTTTCTAAGTAAGCTTCATCTTTACCTGTCATTTTCTTAAGTTCTTCCATAGTATATGGATGACGAACTTTCATAAGTAAAGCAATATCAGCCATTTCATCAGTTACAACACAAGCAAGTCCCCAATATTCTGGATCATCACTAGTAACTTTGTGGCCAATACGGTCAGTAATTTTTTGACCTAATTTAATGATTTTTTCTCTAGGGTTCTTATCACCTTTGAATCTAGGTGTATAAGCATCAGACATTTTTGGCATAATTATTCTCCTTTCCAAGCCTTGACTTCTTTTAAAATCCAATCAGCAATCTTATCAATTCCTTCACCAGTTTTTGCACTATAAGGAATGACTTCGACATTTTTATTACGTAAAGATATATTTTCTTTTGCTCTTTCTAAAGAGAAATCAAAATAATCTTTTACATCCATTTTATTAATTAATACAAGATTAGTTACTTGGAACATTAATGGATATTTAAGTGGTTTATCATCACCTTCAGGTGTTGATAAGATATTAACATTCTTACAAGCTCCTGTATCAAATTCTGCAGGACATACTAAATTTCCTACATTTTCTAAGATTACTAAATCTAAATTATCTAAATCTAAATTATCTAACCCTTGTTTTGTCATCATTGCATCTAAGTGGCACATTCCACCAGTATGAAGTTGAATTGATTCAACTCCAATTTCTTTAATCTTTTTAGCATCAACATCACTATCGATATCAGCTTCCATTACTGCTATTCTAAGTTTATCCTTTAATTCTGATAAAACTTTAATTAAAGTAGTTGTTTTTCCACTTCCAGGAGATGACATTAAATTAATCAAGAATACTTTTTTAGACTTTAAATATTCTCTAAGCTTATCAGCTTCTCTATCATTATTTTCAAAGACGCTGTGCTTAATTTCTATAATTTTTACACTATCCATTATAAATCTCTCTCCATTTAGTATAATTATACCGAATTAAATCAAATATGATAAGAAATAATGCGTTAGTTATCGCTAACATTTAGGATTTAGGCTATTTTAAAAGCTTTTCTTTACTTTCTTGTAAAACTTTCTTGTATAATATTTAACGTGAGATTTATATAAAAAGAGGTTAGATATGATTACATATTTTTGTGACACAAATTGTGATGTTACTTTTAAAGACGCTAAGGAATTAGGATTTTCTTTAATTTCGATGCCTTATACTGTAAATGAAAAAGAATATTTTCCATTTACTAATGATGAAGAATTTGATTACCACAAGTTCTATGAATACTTAAGAACTTGTAAGACAATTCCATCCACTAGTGGATTAAGTGTAGAAACTTATATCAATTATTTCAAAAAAGAATTCGAAAAAGGAAATGATATTTGTTACTTCCACTTCTCAGGGAAAATGTCTGGTACATTTAACGCAATGCGACTTGCTATTGAAGAACTTCAAGAAACTTATAAAGAAAGAAAATTCTACGATGTAGATTTAAAATCAATTACAGTTCTTGGATACGCATTACTTCAAGAATTGTCAAAGCTTATTAAAGAAAATAAATCAATTGATGAAATTTTAGATATTTATCATACTGAAATTGAATCACATTTTGCATTAATGGCATTTTCTGATGATTTAAAATTCTTTAAAAAGAGTGGTAGACTTAATGGAATTAGTGCAACTCTTGGAAGTTTAATTAATGCAAAACCAATCATTTCAATTAACGATGAAGGAATGATGAATAGTATTGATAAAGCAATTGGAAGAAAGAAAGCAATTAATAAAATCATTGAAAATATCAAGATTTTAGAAGATAGAATTGTTGATTATCCAATTTATATTACTCATAGCGATTGTTTCCCATTTGTAGAAGAAATGGAAAAAGCATTAGAAAAAGAATTTGGTAAAATTAACGTTAAAGTAGTTAATATTTCTCCAACAACCGGAGTCCACGCTGGTCCTTCATGTCTTGGAGTAGCATTCCATTCAAAAAGAAGAACATTATAGAAAAAGAGCATCCAAACGGATGCCCTTTTTAGAATTTTCCTATAAAAAAATCCCATAATTAAATGAGATTTTTAAATAGGAAATAAAAGTATTTTCTTTTATAATTGGTGATCCGCCGGAGACTCGAACTCCGGACCCATTGATTAAGAGTCAATTGCTCTACCAACTGAGCTAGCGGACCATGCTTTATAAATATACACTATTTTAAAGAAAAAATAAATATTTATTTTATAAAGCTTAGTGATTTTCGCCTAGATATGTCTTGTTTTTAATTTTAAGAATTCTTTTAACTCTTTATCATTTTCACATAAAGGAGCAAGTTTTGAATAAACTAAATCATGATAATCATTAATCCAAGCAATTTCTTCTTTATTTAATAAAGATAAATCTAATGATTCTAAAGTAATTGGAACATAGGTAATTGTTTCAAATTTATAGAATTCTCCCATATCAGTAGTAAATGCAGGAACACAAAGTAAGTTATTTTCAATTCTAATACCATACTTATTTTCTTTATATACACCTGGTTCAATTGTAGTAATCATACCTGGAACAATTTCACCTTGATCATCACGCTCAGGGACTGCTCTATATCTAAATCCATTAGGACCTTCATGGACATTTAAAATATATCCAACTCCATGTCCTGTTCCACATTTATAATCCATTCCTTCATTCCACATATAACTTCTTGCACGAATATCAATTGTGTGTCCATCACTTCCTTTAATAAAGATAGTTCTAGATAAATTAATAACTGCTTTTAAAGTTAATGTATAGTCATGGATATATTCTTTAGTAGGTGTTCCTACTAAGAAAGTTCTTGTAGTATCAGTCGTTCCTCCATAATATTGACCACCTGAATCTACTAATAATTCAATTTCTTTATCACTAACAATAGAATTGACTTCTTTTGTAGGTTCATAATGCATTTGAGCAGCATTAGCACCAACTGCCGCAATAGTATCAAAAGAAAGTTCAAAACATAAAGGATTAGATAATCTATATTCTTTTAATTTTTCACTATAATCATATTCACTTAACCCTTTATGTAAGTTTTCTTCTAAATATTTTTGGAATTTTAAAAGAGCAAGTCCGTCAAGTGCTTGAATCTTTTTAGTATTTTCAATTTCTTTTTCACCTTTAATTGCTTTCATAACAGTTGAAGGGTTTTTACCTAATTTATAATTCTTACATGATGTAATAATCTTTAAGTTAGTTTTAAATGAATCAAGTAAAATTGAATCATTAATCTTCTTTAAGAAATCAAATACTTCTTCATATTCATGAATCTTTATATTTTCTAGTTCAAAATCAATCTTCTTTTTATTAATAAATAAATGATTTCCATTCTTTTTTGATAAATATAAATAAGAATAGAAAACTGGGTTACATGGAACATCATTACCTCTAACATTTAAAATCCAAGCGATATCATCAAGAGTAGAAATAACAATCCCATCTTCATCAATTGAATCTAAAATATTTTTAATCTTTTCTTCTTTTGTTAATGTATTTAATTTATCATCTAATTTAAATACTTTATCAAGTGGAAGAGAAACTAAATCTTCAATTAATGAAGTATAATCTTTATCGATTAATTTAATGTTATTTAAGTCAAATCTTGCTTTATCTTTACTTGAAAGATAAGTAAAATCTACTCCAATTTCATTAATTTTTAATTCTTTAATAAACTTTTCTAAAGGTAAAACACCTTTATCACCTTTACGGACTACTTTTACTAAACTATCTTTTAATTCATTTGCAGCTTGAATCCAATATCTACCATCTGCAAATAAGAAAGCATCATTTTGAGTAATTAAAACTTCTCCTGCACTTCCTGTAAATGGGCAAAAATACTTTCTAACATCTAAAAAGTGTTTAGCAGCGTATTCACTAAAATGTGGATCAGAAGTATAAATTAAATATGCTTCAATTCCATCTTCTTTTAATTTATTTTGTAATTTTATAACATTTTCATTTTTATACATATAGTACCTCAACAATTAATAATTTTATTCTTAATTAATTTATTTACAAGCAAAATACATTAGATTGTTAGAAATAACTAACAATTACTTACTCCACTCATATGCAAGTCTTGAATCTCCACTTGCAATATAGATTATTCCTTGATAAGTAAATCCATTTTTTAAGATTTGTTTTTGCATAATCTTGTTATCTTCATGTGTATCAATTCGAAGGTGATTAATTCTAGATTTTGCAAATTCACATATATCATTAAAAACACCTTTTTCTTTTAAAGAAGACGCAACTGAATGGAGAGTTCCATACTTTGAATCATCTTTCCAACTGCCTTCAATTTTTAAATATGTTGGATCTTCTCCAATAATAAATGCAAAAACTGCTAAAATTTCATTATTTTCATTAACTAATTTATATAATTCATTATTTTTAATGAATTTTTTAATTAATGAAACTGGAGGATGGAAATCTCCCCATTGTAAAGGATTATTAGTGTCTTTCATTAATTTTCTAGCGTTTTTATATATCTCATTAACTTCGTTTAATTCATGCATTGAAACAAGTTTAACTTCTTTCATGATTATTCCTCCAATTTAAAATTATCTTTAATCAATTTAAAAATATCTTTAAATACATTATTAATTTCTTCAATTGATTCATTAAATGCTTCTTTTTTCTTCTTTTCAGTAACATCATTAAAATTTCTAGATACTACAATGATTGAGTAATATCTTAAATAATTTTCTAAAACATCTAAAAGCATATTAAAAGTTTTTTTGTAATTAAATTCATGATTTTGCATTAATCCACAGGAATGTCCTATTTGACAAGCTTCCTTATAGATATAATTTAATTCCTCTTTTTTATTAAAATTTCTAATGAAATTATTTACAAAAGAAGAGAAAGTATTGTATTTACGATTTATTAATTTATATGGATTTTCCATATATTTATCTAAAAAATCTAACATTTTACTTTCTTCAAAATCACTTAATCTGTAATAATCATTGAATTTCCTACTACAAATTAAACTTTCTTTTAAATCTTTTTCATTAATGATTGAATTAACAAGTTGATTAATCATTAAATTAGAAAGTAAATATATTGAATCAGCATCTTTTTTAATATCAATTTCTAAAAGAGCATAATAATACGATAATTCTTCAATAAATACTTTATTTAAATATAATCCAATTGCTTTTTTATTGTAGTAATAAAAAGAACAATAAATTGATAAAAAGAAATATATTTTAGAACATAAACCTGTAAAAATAGACACAAATGCTGGTTTTACTACACATTTATCAAAGAATTCATTACTAAAAGCGTGTCCCATTGATTCAAGTAATCTTTTTTGCATAAAGCACATCTTGTCTTCAAATTCTATGTTATATTCTTTACTTTCTTTTGAAGATATTTTAACTTTATCGTAATCTTTTCCAATTACTTCTCTTACAATTTGATTAATAATTGCAATCGAAGAATTGAATTCATTCATACTTACTGATATTGCATTAGAATAATGAAGATAAATTCCATATGCTTTATAGAGTTTTTTTAATAATTCATTAGTTTTACTTTTTATAGCACCTTCATAATCTAAATAGAATAAGTGTTCAAATGAATCAAGTCTAATTGGAAACGCCCAAAAATCATTATCAAACATTCTAGATTTAATAACATTTACTGGGATTCTAAATTCTTCACTAATTTCATGTAATGCACGAGTTCCAACTTCTGATTTATAACTTGCGATTTTAAATAATTTAAAATTAGAGTGAGTTAAATAAGAAGTATCTTTTAATTTATATAAGTAATAATCTTCAATAATTTTACGTGCAAAAAGTGCACTATTTTGATTAAATCCATGTAAATAATTAGAATAGAAAAAAGCATATGCATTTAAAGCAATTTCGTATTTAAAATTATTTTCAAATATTACTTCTGAAGGGTTTTTAGGATCATATTCATTATAATATAAAGAAGATAAATCAAGATATTTTCTAGCAAATTTTAAATATTTTTCATCTTGCATTATTTTTACCCCCCCTTCCTTTAATTAGCTTTTTAAATTATAACATATTAACGATATTTGTTTTATAAAATAAATGAGAAAATTTACTCAATATAAAAAAAGTTACCAATAACTTAATTTAAAAATTAAATTATTTTAGTAACTCCTTTAATATTAAAATTATAAAACAATATAACTAAACAAATTCGAGATTGAATTTTACGAAAGTTGTATTATATATATAAATTATTTAACTTTTTCAGCACTCCTAACAACAATATCATTTCCAATTTCTTTTCGTGCTTGTGTATATGCATCAGCTTCAGTAAGTGCTTGAACAAAAACTACATGGTAATGACCATCATGGCGTCCACGATCAGAACCAGGGCTAAAATAATAAATTACCTTATATGTTTCGTACATCTTCATTTCCTCCTTAAAAATTACAAATTAATACTTTGTAGTATTAATTACACAAACGAATTCAAGATTATCTAACTTTTTGAACGGTTTTTCTTTTTCTCTTTGATCTACAAGATATCCATAACTTAAAAGTTGAATATGTTGTTTAACATTACTCGATGCTAAATGGTGATTATCTACTACCACTACAAGATTAGGCAAAGAAGATAAACGATCAATTTCTTCACTAGAAAATAATTGACCTGATAGAATTAAACTTCCTGAATAGAATAATTCCCCTTTTACATCTTTTAGTGTTGCACCATCTAAATAAAAAGAATTAATTTTATCCTTATTATGTCTTAACCAAGAGTTAACTATTGCAGTTTTACCAGTTCCAGTAGGTCCATTAACTTCCAAATATTCTTTATCTTTAAGTGAATTATCTAAAGCCTCAGTTAAATCACATTCAATATAAAAATCATCCATATCACCGCTTTCTCCTTTATTTTTAGATTTTTGTTTTTCTCTTAATTCAGAAAATTTATCCTTATTTTCTTTATATTCTTCCTTCTTATAAAAATCATTTTCATCTAAATTTAAAATTCGAAATGATGCGTTAATCATTTTCTCTTCAAAATCTAAAATTAAGTTTAGATTATCCACTGGTAAAATTTCGAAAAAGCATTTAGTATCATCATTGATAAAATTTGTTATTTCATCATCACTACATTCTAGTAAAGCTATTAAAGTTCTTCTTAAAGTAGAGTTTTCTGCAGGTCCTTTTAAATGATTACCTGCAACTCTCCCTAAAAAGCCTTTTGCCCTATTACAGCTACCAACATAAGCACAATAATAAAAAGAATCTTTATAGATAGTTGCTTCAATAAATTCATTACTTAATTTATCAAATTCTAATACGTTTTTAAATTTAGTTAATGATTCTTCATTAACAAAAAATTTATAAATTCCATTATTTTTCTCTAAAAATTCATTATTCTTAACTTCTTCTAATTTTAATATCATTTTTAATCCTTCACTTTAATAACTAATAATTTAATGATGTTATACCAGCTTTTACCGCAAAAGAAATCTTCTTCATCTTCATTGCATTCTTCCACCAATTCCAAAATCTCATCATGATACCA
>CAVKAB010000007.1:0-16811 GCA_963653985.1 Bacteroidaceae bacterium | reverse complement strand
TAATTAAAAATGAAGAAGGTTACTTAAATCTTTTAAAAATTTCAAATTTAATTAATAAAAATCCAAATCTTTCAATTAATGAAGTACCATCTTTTAAAGGGTTAATTTCAATTATTAAATCCTCCTCATCTTTATTATCAAAAATTGATAATAAAGTAATTTCAAAAATATTAGAACTTTCTTCTTTATTTAATGAATGTTATTTAGGTCTTGAAAATACAAGTGAAAAATTACATGTTGATTTAATAAGAGAATTTTTAAGTGACAAAATTAAATTAATTGCTTTCCCTATTATTAGACATTTAAATAAAGAAGAAGGTATTGCTTTAAATTTATTAAATGCTATCGAAACTAATCACTTATTTAATAAAGATGAAGAAATTAACGATTATCATTTTTTAAATGAGGATGAAATCGAAGAAATTTATTCAAAAGAAGAAATTAAAAATTTAAATTCTTTAATTAAAAATATTGATTTTAAATTTATTAAAAAAAGAGGGGAATTAATCAATTATTCTAAAGAAATTAATTCTTCTTTAAATAGTAAAGATTTATTAAAAGAATATTTATTAAATGGATTAAAAGATAAAAATATAGATTTAAATAGTAATAAAAAATATAAAGATCGTTTAAATTATGAATATTTAACTATTACTAAAATGGGTTTTGAAGACTATTTTTTAATTGTTCAAGATTACGTTAATTACGCTAAAAAAGCTAATATCATAGTAGGTCCTGGAAGAGGGAGTGCTGCTGGAAGTTTAGTAAGTTATTTATTAAAAATTACTGATGTTGATCCTTTAAAATATAATTTATTATTTGAAAGATTTTTAAATCCAGAAAGAAACTCTATGCCTGATATTGATACTGATTATCAAGATATTAGACGTGAAGAAGTTATTAAATATTTAGAAAATAAATATGGTTTTAATAGAGTTGCTCATGTTATTGCATTCCAAAATATCAAAGCAAAACAAGCAATCCGTGATATTTGTAGAATCTTTAATTATGGTACTTCTTTTGCAGATAAATTATCTAAAGCAATACCTGATAACTATAAATCAAGTGATGGTAGCACTTCTTTTACTTTAGAAGATGCTTATAGTAATATTGAAACTTTTAGAAATGTTGTAAATAGTAGTAAAGATTTCAAAGATATTTACGAATATTCTAAAAAAATTGAAGGATTACCAAGGCAATCAACTCTGCATGCTGCTGGTATTATTTTAAGTAGTACTTCACTTTTAGATTGCTTACCAATTAATTATATAAATGAAAATGAAATCGTTTCTCAATTTGAAAAAGATTATTTAGAAGATCAAGGATTTTTAAAGTTTGATTTACTTGGATTAAGCAATTTAACTACTATTGCTTTAACTTTAGAATTAATAAATAAAAATCAAAATATCAATTTAAATAAATCTTTTGAAAATATTCCAATCGATGATTCAAATATTTATAAATTGATGAATAATAACTTATTAATGGGATTATTTCAACTTGACGCAAATGCTGGAAAAATTGCAATTAATGAAATAAAACCGAACAAATTTATTGAAGTCGTTGACTCAATTTCACTTGCGCGTCCTGGACCAATTAAATATATTAAAAACTACACTTTAAGAAAAAAAGGCTTAGAAAAAGTAAATTATCCATCTAAAGATTTAATTCCGATTTTAAGTTCAACATATGGAATTATAATTTATCAAGAGCAAATTATGTTAATCGCTACTCATTTTGCAGGATTTAGTTTTGCAGAAGCAGATTTATTTCGAAGAGCAATTAGTAAAAAACATAAAGATGAAATCTTAAAGATGAAAGAAAAATTCATTTTAGGAAGTATCAAAAAAGGACATGATAAAGAATTAGCTATTAAAATTTTTAATGCAATTTTAAAATTTGCAAATTATGGTTTTAATAAATCACACGCTGTAAGTTATGCAATGATTACCTGTAAAATGGCATATTTAAAAGCAAATCATCCATTAGAATTTTATAGTAGCATTTTAACAATGGAATTTTCTTCTTCATCAAATAAAATCTTAAAATATATAAGTGAAATTAAAAAAATGAAGATTGATATTAAAACCCCTTCTTTAAATCATTCTTTTAATTATTTTATTCCTTACAATAATTCAATTATTTTTCCTTTTTCTGCAATTAAAAATATTTCAAATGCTTTAATTAGAGAAATTGTTAAAGAAAGAGAAGAAAATGGATTATATAAAGATATTTATGATTTTTTAATCAGAATTAATAAAAATGAGAATTTATTAACTGAAAAGCAATTATCTTATTTAATTGATGCAGGTGTTTTTGATGAATTTATTAAAAATCGTAAAGCATTAAAACAAATTGTTCCAAATTTAATTGAATATTCTGAATATCGTAATAAAATAGGTAATTTTTTAGGAGAAGATAAATTACAAAATCCAAATATTGAAGAAAATATTAAAGATAATCCAATTGAAAGAATCAATAATGAAGTTCAAGTTTTAGGTTTTGCAATTAGCGATAATTTATTAAATCATGTAAAAATTAATCCGAAGGATAATTATAAATTAACTTTAATTAGTAATTTAAAATTAAATGAATATGCTAATATATTAGGAATTGTTAAATCATTTAAAACAATAACTATTAAAAAAGGCAAATTAAAAGATCAATTAATGGGGTTTTTATCGCTTGAAGATTCTACAAGTAATGTTGAAGTTACTATTTTTCCAGACGTGTATGTTAAATATCATGATTTATTAAAAAATGGTAACTTATTATTAATTAATGGTAAATTAGATCAAAAAGATGATAAAAAATCTTTTATTGTAAATGAAGTTAAGGAGATGAAAATAGATGAATAAAGTAATTATTTTAGATGGTTATAATATGCTTTTTAGATCATATTATGCAACATATAACGAAGATCCATCAAAATTACTTCATAATAAAGATGGTATTCCTACAAATGCAATCTATGCTTTTAGTAATATGGTTTTAAAAATCATTAAAGAATTAGATAAAGGAGATGGATTATTTGTAGCACTCGATAGTTCTAAAACTACTTTTAGACATCAAGAATATAAAGAATATAAAGCAAACAGAAAGCCACTTGATGAAAACTTAAAAATACAATTCCCTATTTTTAGAGAATTTTTAGAAGCATTAAATATTCCTCATTATGAAAATAGCAATTTAGAAGCTGATGATATTGCAGGTATTGTTGCAAAAATGATGGAAAAAGCTGATTACAAAGTCCAAATTTATACCGCTGATAAAGATTATCTTCAATTAATTGATGATAATATTACCATTAATTTAATAAAACAAGGCTTATCAAAATATGTAGAAATGACTCCTGAAACTTTTAAAAATGAATGGGGTTTTGATCCAATTAAAATTATTGATTATAAAGCAATGAGAGGCGATGATAGTGATAATTTAAAAGGAATTCCTGGAATTGGAGATAAAACTGCAAAACAATTAATAAATGAATTTGGAGATTATGAAAATATTGTTAAAAATGCCAATACAAAAACAAAAGTAGGTAGAAATTTAATAGAATTCCAAGAAAATGGAAGAATGTGTTTACATCTTGCAACAATTAAATTAGATGAAGATTTAGCACTTTCTCCAAGTGATATTATTTATGATGGATATGATTTTAATAAAATTAATCAATTTATTTTAAAATATGATTTTTTAAATTTATTAAATAAATTACCTAAAAATTATAAATTAGAAACTTCTACTTCTATTAAATTAGATTATGAAGAAATTGAAAATATAAATTCATTAAATATAAATGATGAAATTTCTATAGGAATTGATATTAATCAAAATTTAAATTACCATAGTGCATCATTAAACGGACTTGCTATTACTTTAAATAATAAAAACTATTATATTAATAAGCAAAATTTATTAAAAGATGAAAAATTATTAGAAATTTTAAAATCAAATACAATTAAAAAGAATGTTTTTGATTATAAGAAAACAAAATATGTTTTAAGTATGGAAAACATTGAACTTACAAATTGTGATTTTGATTTATTACTTGCAAGTTATTTATTAAACCCTAATTTAAAACCAGAAATTAATGATGTTTTATTATTCAATTCAATCAATTTAGATACATCTAATATTGAAAATTCATCTTTATTATTTGATGATTCCAACCCAAATAATGCGATTATTTATTCTTATTTTGCAGAATATTTAAAAGATTCTACAATTAAAAAATTAAAAGAAAATAATCAATATTCATTACTTAAAGAAATTGAAATCCCTTTAAGTGAAGTTTTAGAAGAAATGGAAAAAGAAGGATTCCCTCTTGATAAATTAACACTTTTAAAATTTAAACAAGAATACGAAATAAAATTAAATGATTTAAAAAAACAAATTTATAAATATTCTGAAGAAGAATTTAATATTAATTCTCCAAAACAACTTGGAGAAATCTTATTTGATAAATTAAATTTACCATCTAATAAACAAAGATCAACAAGCGTCGATATTTTAAATAAATTAGAACCTCTTCACCCAATTATTTCATTAATTTTAGAATATCGTAAATATCAAAAATTGCTTTCAACATATGTTGATGGATATATGCCATATATTGATGAAAAAGGATTAATTCATGCTACATTTAATCAAGCATTAACTTCAACTGGAAGATTATCTTCTAGTGAACCTAATTTACAAAATATTAGCATTCGTGATAATGAAGGTAAAAATATTCGTAAAGCTTTCTTTTATAAAGAAGATAATTTAAATATTTTATCTTTAGATTATTCTCAAATTGAATTAAGAATTTTAGCACATCTTTCTAATTCTAAAACATTAATTGACGCTTTTAATAATGGTGAAGATATTCATTCATTAACTGCTAAAAAAATATTTCATATTGACAGAGAACCAACAAGTGATGAAAGAAGAATCGCAAAAGCAACTAATTTCGGAATTGTCTATGGAATTAGTGATTGGGGGTTAAGTGAAACATTACACATTAGTGTTACGGAAGCTAGAAATATTATTAGTTCTTTTTATCAAGAATTTCCTGAAATTAAAGATTATTTAAATAATTTAGTTGAATTTGCTAAAATTAATAAATACAGTTTAACAATGTTTAATCGTAGAAGGTATTTAACTGAGATAAATAATTCTTCATATCAAGAAAGAAATTTTGAAAAAAGAGCTGCAATGAATGCTCCAATTCAAGGAAGTGCAGCTGATTTAATTAAAATTGCTATGATTGAAGTTAATAAAGCTTTAAAAGAAAAAGGATATGAAGCAAAAATCATTAATCAAATTCATGATGAAATTATCTTAAAAGTTAATGACGAAGAAAAAGATGATGTTTTAAATCTTGTTAAAGAAAAAATGGAAAACTGTGTTAAATTAAATGTAAAATTAAAAGTAGATGGAGGATATGCCAAAACTTGGTATAATGCAAAATAATGCCAGAATTACCAGAAGTTGAAACTGTAAAAAATATCTTATTACCTTTAGTAAAAGGCAAAACTATTAAAAAAGTTGATATTTTTTATGATAATTTAATTAAATCAAATATAAATGAATTTAAAGAAATCATTCAAAATAAAACAATTCTAGATATTGAAAGATATGCTAAATATTTATTTTTTAAACTTAGTGATTCCTATACTTTAATTTGCCATTTAAGAATGGAAGGTAAATTTTTCTATAACGAAACAAGAGAACATGCTAGAAAGACTTCTACTACTTTGATTTTTTCATTTACAGATAATACTTATCTTTCTTTTAATGACACTAGAAAATTTGGAATAATGTATCTTTGTAAAAATGATGAAGTAAATACATTAGAAATGATTAAAAAATTAGGTGTAGAAGCAAATAAAGTCAAAAATGAAGATATCCCATTACTTTTAAAGAAATTTAATCGTAAAAAACATATTAAAGAATTACTTTTAGATCAAACAATTCTTTCTGGAATTGGAAATATTTACGCTGATGAAATCTTATTTAAAAGTAAAATTAACCCGTTAACTAAAGGTAATGAATTAAGTGAAAATCAAATTATTGATATTATTAGTAATGCAAAAATAATTTTAGATAATGCAATTAAACTAGGTGGGAGTAGTGTTCATTCGTTCAACGCTTCAGGGATCGATGGTAAATTTCAAAATGAACTTAAAGTTTACGATAAAGAAAATGAACCTTGTCCTGTTTGTGGAACAAGAATTCATAAAGTATTTTTAGGAGGAAGAGGCACTTCTTTTTGCCCTAATTGTCAAATTGATTTTTCAATTAAAAAAGCAATTGGAATTACAGGACCAATTGGAAGTGGAAAATCTACCGCTTTAAAGCATTTAAAAGAAAAAGGATATTTATGCATCTCTTCAGATGAAGAAATACATAAGCTATACAAGGATCCTATTATTATTAAAAAAGTATCTAAAATATATGGATTCTATTTCGATTGTGATAATCAAAATGATCGATTAAAAGCTAAAAACATCCTAAGTAACGATTTAAACAAGAAAAAGGATATAGAAAATTTACTATATCCTGAACTTGAAAAAGTTTTAATTAAATATATTAAAGAAAATGAACTTGTTGCAATTGAAGTACCACTTCTTTTTAAAGCACATTTTGAATATCTTTTTAAAACAATCATTGTTTTAAAAATATCTAAAGAACTTCAAATTAAAAATTTAAATAATCGTAATGAAAAAAACATTAATGATTCTTTAAAAATAAATAATGATTTTTATTATGATAAAAATAATCAAGATGTAAAAATAATAAAAACGAATGGAGATTTAAATTATTTATATAATCAAATTGATTTGATTATTAAATAGAGAAATTTCCACTAAAAATTTCAAGTTTTGAATTATTTAATAATAAATCCTTTAAGATTCTACTTTGAAATTCAGTAGAATCTTTTAATTTGTATAAAGTTGAAATCTCTTCGATTGAATAATTAGATGTAATAATCGTTATTAAGTCTTTATTCTTAAATCTTTCTTTCAAAAGAGGAATTACAATAGAATCTCTTAAATAAGAATTTTTATATTCATCTCCAAATCCATCAATCACTAAAATTTTAACATTTAATAAATTTTTAAACATTTCATCATATTCTTCTTTTTTAAATTTATTAAAAGATAAATCATTTAATTCTTTAAATCTTTTAAAAGAATTAATAAAAGCAATTTTATAATCTTTATTTTTAATGTAACCGTTACACATTGCGATTGCTGATAATGTCTTAAAAGTATTACTTGATCCATAAATATAATACAAAGATGTATGGGCTTTAGCACGATCTTTAATTTGTTTTACAAGTACTTTTCGTGGTATTGATTTTAATTCAATTTGATAAGAAGTTTCATAATCAAAATCACTATAAATAAAATGATTAAGATAATAAATATATTTATGATACGCTGGAACTTCTTTTTCTTTTTCGATTAATAAATTTCCTTTTTTAGATACTGAATAATAGAAAAATTTATTATTTTTTTTGCAATCTTCATATGTATTTAATGTTTTTACTAATTCATAATCTTTTAAGTATCTAAAAAATTTAGAAATATTTTTATTTATTTCATAATCCGAGAAATCTTTAGAAATTAAAGCATAAAACTCTTTATTATTTTTAATTTCTTCATAACATTTTTTCTTAAAAGATTCTAAATCTTCATTTAAATCTATATTTTCTAACTTTAATTTTTCCATATTAATCAAAATCCGTTTTTATATCATCATTATCATCAAATAAATATGATATCTTTTTATCTTCTTTTACTTCTTCTTTTGTATTGACTTGCATTATATTTTCTTTTTTATTTTCATCTTTATTAAGATAATTTTTCTTTTTCAAAGATAAATAATCGAGTGCTTCAAATACCCCATTTATGTCTTTTCTTTTAAATACTCTTGCTAAATCTTCAGCGTATTGACTATTGATAAATCCATATTGAGTTAATAAATAATCAAAAATAACATTAATTAATCCATTAGATAAAGAATATTTATTATTTAATATATTTAATGTATCTAGTTCTTGTTTACTAGCTTTTATACCTTTTGTACGATCTTCAATTAATTTTAAAGGGGCAGTATTTAAATAATATTCAATCAATTTTGAATTAGATGAATCATTCAATAAATCAAGTTTAATATTATCATTTTTCTTTTTATCGCTTTGTAATTTTTGATCATATTTAACATATAATTCTACTTGTTTATTAAATTTAGTAAAATCTACTTTTTTACCATATTCATTATTAACATCAATTGATTTTACAAGCATATTTCCAATTTTAGATTCATTGATTCCATAAAGATTACTTAATTCAGTTATTTTTAAAATTTCTCCACTAGATAAATCTTCAATCTTTAAATTAGGTAATTCTTTTTTTACTACAATAAAACATTTTGCAATCGAAAATTTCCCATTAATCGTTAATGCTTTTGATTTATCAATTGAATTGATTAATTCTTTATTGTTAGCAAAATCAAAAGAAAAACAATCATTTAATGAATAACTTATTTCTTTATATTTTTTATTAATCTTAAATAAATATTTATTAAACATGTCTTTAGCGTATTTTTCATCTACTTTAGAAAGAAAAACAGTTCTTAACGCAATAGATTGAAAGAAATTAAATCCAGAAAGTGGGGAAAATACTTTTATTAATGAATCTTCTTCTCCTTCAAACACTCTAATTAATTTTAACGAAATTAAAACTTTGTGTAATAAATATAATTCATCACTTGTAATTTCATTTTCGCTATAAATATCTAAATCTAAAAATTCTTTTTTGTTATTAGACAGATAAAAAATGTATAAATTTAATGCTTTTTTTGTAATTAATGGTAAATAAATATCGTTTAATACTTCTAAAAAATTAGATATAGGTTGTTCAATTAAATCAATTTTATAATTCTTTTGCATTCTTTTATTATACTTTATTTATTAAATATTTTTAATTATTAATCTTTAAATATTTATCAGTATCCTTAAAAAGTTAAATTCTCATAAAGATTTTTTAAATTTTATTTAATATCTTACTTAAAATAGTATATAATTGATATGATTTTTTAAGAATTGAGGTATTTGATTTATGATTAAAAAAATCGGTATATTAACAAGTGGAGGAGATTCTCCAGGAATGAATGCTGCTGTAATTGGTGCTATTAAAGCTGGTATCAATTTAGGTAAAGAAATGTATGTAGTATATGGAGGCTATAAAGGTCTTGTTACTAATAATTTCTGTAAAGTAGATAAGCATTTCAACGAAGATAAATTAAATGTTGGTGGTACAGTTATTAAAACTGCTAGACTTCCTGAATTTAAACAACCAGAAACTCGTTTAAAAGCTAAAGAAATATTATCAAAAGAAGGTATTGATGCATTAATTGTTGTAGGTGGAGATGGATCCTATATGGGTGCAAAACTCTTAACTGAACTTGGTATTAATTGTGTTGGTCTTCCAGGAACAATTGATAATGATATTACAAGTAGTGATTATACAATTGGATTTGATACTGCTTTAAATACAGTAGTTGATGCAATTGATAACATTAGAGACACTATGAAATCTCATGATCGTTGTGCAGTTATTGAAATTATGGGTAATAAATGTCCAGATTTAACTTCTTTTGCAGGTATTGCTACTAATGCTGATGAAATTATTACTATTGATAATCCATTAGATAAGGAAGCAATGTTTGAAAGAATGAAAAAAGCTAAAGAAGAAGGAAGAGATAACTATATTATTTTGGTTGCTGAAAAATTACTCGATACAAGCGCATTAGTAAAAGAAATTAATGATGAGGGTGTTTGGGAAGCAAGAGCTACTGTTTTAGGTCATATCCAAAGAGGAGGAAAGCCTTCAGCTATGGAAAGATATAATGCAGTAAGAATGGGTGTATACGCTGTTGAACTTTTAAATGAAGGAGTTGGAGGCGTTTGTGTTGGAATTCATGAGAATAAATTATGGAATTTACCAATACTTGAAGCATTTAAATTAGAAAGAGATAAACATTTAGATCTTTATAAAACACATGAATTAATTAAATAGGAGAGAATATGATTAAAGAAAACATTTCAAAGAAAACAAAAATCGTTTGTACTATTGGTCCTGCTAGTGATAACATGGACATGTTAAAAACATTAATTAAAAATGGTATGAACGTCTTGAGAATGAACCTTTCTCATGGTGATTATGCAGAACATGGTAAAAAACTTGTTTTAGCTAGAGAATTAGAAAAAGAAGGAATTTATATTCCAGTAATGCTTGATACAAAAGGTCCTGAAATTAGATGTCATAAAATGAAAGATGACAAAATTAAAATTGAAGCAGGTTCTATTGTAAGAATTTCAATGAAAGAAGTTTTAGGTACACCTGAAAAAATTTCTGTTAATTATGCTAATCTCTTCAACGATGCTAAAATTGGCAACCACATCAAAATTGATGATGGTAAACTCGATATGGAAGTTATCGATAAAGATAATGAACATGAAGAAATCGTTTGTAAAGCTTTAAATACACACTTTGTTAGTAACAAAAAAGGTGTTAACTGTACAGGTAGTGGTGCAAGAACAACAAATAAATTTATTTCTGAACAAGATGAATCAGATTTAATTTGGGGTTGTGAAATTGGTGTTGATTTCGTTGCAGCTTCTTTCGTTAGAAATGCAGATGACGTTTTACAAATTAGAAAAATTTTACAAGCTCATAAACACCCAGAAATCAAAATTATTTCAAAAATTGAAAACTGCCAAGCTATGGATTGCTTAGATGAAATCATTGATGCAAGTGATGGTATCATGGTTGCTCGTGGTGACTTAGGTGTTGAAATTCCTGAAGAAGAGGTCCCAATCGTCCAACGTAAATTAATTGAAAAATGTAGAGCTAAAGGTAAACCAGTTATTACTGCTACACAAATGTTAGATAGTATGACTCATTCTCCAATTCCTACACGTGCTGAAGTTGGTGACGTTTCTACTGCTATTTTAGAATCAACAGACTGTGTCATGTTAAGTGGTGAATCTGCAAATGGTGATTATCCAGATAGAGCTGTTGAAACACAATGTAGAATTGCACGTACAATGGAAAAAGAATTAGATTACGAAAAATTAGCTCAAGAAGCTTATGATACATCTAATAAAGATAATAATGACGCTATTGCTAACGCTATTGCAAATACTGCTAAATTAATTGGTGCTAAATTAATCGTTTCTTATACTGAAACTGGTAGATCATCAAGACGTATTTCAAAAGCAAGACCTTCATGTCCAATTCTTTCTATCTCAAATAAATTAACAACAGTTAGACAAAATGCTTTATATTGGGGTGTCTATTCATGTTTAATTGACAGTGCATATATGCCAAGTTTAATTGAAGATATGGAAGTTGTTGCTATTATTAAAGCTAAAGAATATGGTTTAAAACCTGGAGACTACATCGTTGTTGGTGGAGGAACTCCTACTGGAAGTGGAAGAACAAACTTCATGAGAATTGTTCAAATTCCAGAAGATAGAGATATTTTATAGTCTCTACTTGACTAAATAAAAATTAAATTTTATTATATTTGTGCGTAGAAAAAGACAAGTTTATTAATGATTTATCTTTAGAGAATAGGTAAATTTGGTGAAATTACCTTAGATAATAGTTAATGAATACCACTTTGGAGCATTTAAGGAAACTTAACGTATACTTATAGTTAAAGTAATAAATGAGTGATAGATTTTAATAATCTATAATTAAGGTGGTACCACGTATAAATTAGATATTACGTCCTTAGAATTAATTTTCTAAGGACTTTTATTTTGGAGGAAATTTTATGAAAGTTAAATTATTAGATGGTAAAGAAATTGAAGTAAAAGAAAACGAAAATGGAAAAGATGTTGCTTCTTCTATTTCTTCTTCTCTTGCTAAAGAGGCAATTGCATATAAATTAAATGGTAAATTATATGATTTATTTGCACCTATTAAAGAAGATGGAGATTTTGAAGTTATTACTTCTAAATCAGAAGAAGCATTCCATATCTTAAATCATTCAACAGCACATTTAATGGCTGAAGCAATTCAAGATTTATTTAAAGATGCTAAATTTGGCATTGGTCCTGCTATTGATGATGGTTTCTATTATGATGTTGATTTCAATGGTTATGTTTTAAAAGAAGATGATTTAAGAAAGATTGAAGCAAAAATGAAAGAACACGCTAAAAAAGGCGAATATATCATTAGAAAAGAAGTTTCTAAAGCAGAAGCATTAGAAATCTTTAAAGATAATCCATATAAAGTTGAATTGATTAATGAACTTGAAGATGGTGTTACTATTTCAACATATCAACAAGGTAATTTTATTGATTTATGTGTTGGACCTCATGTTCCTTCTACTTCTTTTATCAAAAACTTTAAATTAGATACTATTGCTGGTGCATATTGGAGAGGAAATAGTGATAATAAACAATTAACAAGAATTTATGGCGTTTCATGCTTTACAAAAGAAGAATTAGAACATATTGAATTCATTAAAGAAGAAGCTAAAAAGAGAGACCATAGAAAACTTGGTAAAGAACTTGGATTATTTATGCTTTCTGAATATGGTCCAGGCTTCCCATTCTTTTTACCAGATGGATTAATGTTAAGAAGACAAATTGAAAGTTGGTGGTATAAAATCCATGATGAAAATGGTTATTTATTAATCAAAACTCCTATTATCTTATCAAGAGAATTATGGGAAACATCAGGACATTGGGATCACTATAAAGAAAATATGTATACAACAAAGATTGATAATAGAGATTTTGCTATTAAACCAATGAACTGTCCAGGGGCTTTAGTTGTTTACAATTCAGAACTTCATTCATATAAAGATTTACCACTTCGTTTAGGTGAACTTGGCTTAGTTCATAGACATGAAGCTAGTGGTGCTTTAAATGGTTTATTTAGAGTTCGTAACTTCACTCAAGATGATGCTCATATCTTCTGTACAAGAGATCAATTAAAAGGTGAAATTGAAAAATTATTAAAATTATATGATCAAATTTATGCAACATTCGGTCTTGATTATAATATTGTTTTATCAACAAAACCTGAAAAAGATTATATTGGTGATGATGAAATTTGGGCAGAAAGCGAAAAGATTTTAGGTGATGCATGTAAAGCAACAGGAAAAGATTTCAAAATCAATCCAGGTGATGGAGCTTTCTATGGACCAAAACTCGATTTTAAACTCAAAGATTGTATGGGAAGAATTTGGCAATGTGGTACAATTCAACTCGACATGAACTTACCAGAAAGATTCAATTGTACATACATCAACGATAAAGGTGAAAAAGAGAGACCAATCATGTTACACCGTGCTATCTTAGGTTCTTTTGAAAGATTTATTGGTATTATTATTGAACATTTTGGTGGTGCTTTCCCTGCTTGGATCGCTCCTCATCAAGTTACAATTTTACCAGTTAATTCAGATGTTCAAGGTGAATACGCTAAATCATTAAATGAAAGATTAAAGAAAGAAGGATTTAGAACAATTTTAGATGATTCAAGTGAAAAACTTGGTTATCGTATGAGAAATTCTATTACTAAAAAAGTTCCTTATGCTTTAGTTATTGGTGATAAAGAAATGCAAAACGATGAAGTCACATATCGTAGATATGGTGATGAAAAGCAAATCACTGTTAAAACTCAAGAATTTATTGACTTATTAAAGAAAGAAATCGAAGATAAAAAATTCTTAGTTGATCCAAAAGCTGCTATTAAATAATAAAGCATTAAGAAGTATTCTTAAAGAGTACTTCTTTTTTTTATAAAAAAGTATCAAAAAAAGCACCTATTTACTAGATGCTTAATTTTTAAATTTAAATTATATTATTTTGCTTTTCCTTGATTTTTAACAGCATTCATAGCAGCTTCAATAGCAGCTTGATCACCTAAATACTTTTTATCTAAAACATGGAAATTTTCATCAAAAGTATAAACAAGTGGGACACCTGTAGGAATATTTAATGCAACAATATCATCATCACTAATTCCTTCAAGATATTTAACTAAAGCTCTTAATGAATTACCATGAGCAGCAATAATAACTTGATTACCAGCAACGATTGTAGGTTTAATTTCGCATTCCCAATAAGGAAGAACACGAGCTACTGTATCTTTTAAACATTCTGTTAATGGTAAATCTTGAACGCCAACTTTTGCATATGCTTTTTGATTAGCTGGATTTCTTTCATCACTAACTTCTAAAGCTGGTGGGCAAACATCATAACTTCTTCTCCAAATTTTGACTTGTTCTTCACCATATTTTTCTGCAGTTTCACTCTTATTTAAACCTTGTAAAGCACCATAATGTCTTTCATTTAATCTCCAAGATTTATGAACTGGGATATATTCTTCTCCCATTTCACTTAAAACGAAGTTTAATGTATGAATTGCTCTTTTTAAGTATGAAGTATAAGCAACATCAAAATGGAATCCTGCTTCTTTTAATAATCTACCACCATTTTTTGCTTCTTCTTGTCCTTTTTCAGATAATTCAACATCTGTCCAACCTGTGAATAAATTTAATTTATTCCATTCAGATTCACCATGTCTTAATAAGACTAAAATCTTTTCTTTCATATCTATCTCCTTATTACCCTTACAATTTACCACATTTTAAAAATAAATTACATATAAATACTTTAAAATTTAGTTTAAAAATCAAAATAATTTAATTTTTATATCAAATCTTTATTGTTTAGATAATTTATATAATGTATATTATATAAAGTATCGCATTTTCTAGGAGGAAAATTTATGGCTAGTTACTACAACAAAAATTTCCGTGTTAAACAAACAGTTTCAACTAAATTAATATTATCTTGCATCGCTTGTGTAATAGGATTATTATCTTTGTTTTTCTTATTTGCACCTGGTGTAATTGTCACTAATTCAATAACTTCTAAACAAACATATTTATCTTTAGGAGAATTGACATTTGGTGGTCTTACTCCTATTTCTGCTGGTTTAGTAACAGCTTTCTTTTTAGCAATTGGAGCAAGCTTGATTGGTTTAGGTACAAGTGGATTCCACTATGTTGGTTATCTTGCCAGTTTATTATTTTTAACTAGTGCTATTTGCTTTTTCTGTGTAATTCCTATGGTAGGAGATGGATTTAAAAATGTCACTGTCAATGGAATTAAAGCCCTTGGTTTTGGTACTTATGCAGTTGGAATAAGTCAAATAATATGTGCTATTTTATTGTTTGTTGCCGCTAAAGGTGAATAAAGTTGTAAATTAGCTTAATTAATTATAAAATTATTGTGTTATTAATTTAAGGAGATTAATATGGATACTCAAAACAAATATAAAACAGTTAAAAAAGAAAGTGGTTTAAGATTTCAAAATATAATGGCTATAGTTTCAACAGGTATAGGATTATTATCACTTTTATTCTTACTTTGTCCAGGTATAACTTATAGCAAAGTCGGTTATTATTTTGCTTCATTCAATTTAGGAAATATGATTTTTGGAACTGATTGGGCAGGTCCTAATCCCGGTTTATTAGCTGCTTTAATTGTCATGTTAGTTAGTGTAGTTGCTAGTGGAATTAGTATTGTTAAGCCTAATATAGGAATTATAAGTATTATTGGATTTGCTTCTAGCGCAATATTGTGGTGCTGTGTAATTCCAATGTATGGTAATTATGCTGCTGGTGTTGGAAGTGGAATAATTTGTTTAATAACATTTAACTTCCTTTGTTCATTATTATCATTTATAAGTGTTTCTTATAAATAATTAATTAAAAAGCAAAAATAAATGTGGGTGAAATTAACGCCCACATTTTTATTTAGTTAAATTTATTTATTCGCTTAAGCAATCTAATTTTTCATTCTTTCTTCTAAACTTAAGATAAGTAGCAATATTAATTTGTTCTTTTTGTGAGAATAAAATCATCAAAGGGAAGAAATATACTGGTGAAAAGAAAGTGTTATCAATAATACCATGAATCAATCCCATAACAATAAATGATACTAAAGGTAATATCATTTCCTTTTTAGAATTAAAGACACTAGAAAATAAAGTCTCAAATATATTAACAATATAAATTAATACACCTACAATACCACTAGCAGCTAAAAAGGTAATAAAGGTATTATGACATAAACAAAATGAAACACTATTTACTTTTCCTTGTTCCATTATTTGGAAGAATTCGCCTAAATCAAATAAACAAGAATAAGAAGAACCTACTATAGGTGATCTAGTAAAATAATTTAAAGATTGAGCCCAGATTTTATCTCTACCAGTTAAATTTTTAATAGTGTGAAAGGTTTCACCTACAACCTTTCTTAAATCAGGGACAGTAACTACTAATAACAATGCACAAGTAATTAATCCACAATATAATAACAATCCATTTTTAATTGTCATTCTCATATTCTTTTGCTTATAAGCAAAGATAAAGCAATAAAATATTAGCATGATAATTGTAGTAATAAACGCCCCTCTACAATAAGAAAATGTGATTAAAAATAATCCTATTAAAAATAATATTAAGCTATCTACTCTTTTCTTATTATTTGCAAAATCTAATATTAAGAAAGGTAAGCAAATTTCTAAGCCTATTAAAGTGATATTCCTTGAAAATGACCATCCTAAAGAAAATAATACCCAACCATCACTTTCGGAAGTTAAGAATTTAAATCCTACATTTAAAACAATATCATTTCTTATTATTTCAGCTAAAATACCTGCAAAAAACACATACATTAATTTATTAATATAATAATAGCTATCTCTTAAAGAAGTGTTTACCAT